>CANHUM010000114.1 GCA_947463845.1 Comamonadaceae bacterium | reverse complement strand
TTTGACATGACCCGTATCGACCAACTGGTCTACCAGTTTGTCACCCAAGCCATCCACATCCATGGCGCGGCGGTGGGCAAAGTGCCAAATGGCTTGCTTGCGCTGGGCGCTGCAAAAAATCCCGCCCGTGCAACGGTGGTCAGCCTCGCCCTCTTCCCGTTCGGCCAAGCTGCCGCATACGGGGCAATGGCTCATCATGGTGAAAGGTTGCGAATCGCGCGGTCTGCGGTCCAGTACCACCGAAACCACCTCAGGAATCACATCACCAGCCCGGCGCACGATGACGGTATCGCCCACCCGCACGTCTTTGCGTCGGGCTTCCAGCTCGTTGTGCAGCGTGGCGTTGGTGACCGTGACGCCACCCACAAACACCGGGGCCAGTTTGGCCACAGGGGTGAGCTTGCCTGTGCGCCCAACCTGCACGTCGATGGCCTGCACCGTGGTCATCTCTTCCTGCGCCGGGTATTTGTGCGCCACAGCCCAGCGCGGCTCGCGGGTCACAAAGCCCAGGCGGGCCTGCAACGCCAAGTCGTTGACCTTGTAAACCACCCCGTCAATGTCATAGGGCAAGGCGTCACGTTCGGCGGCGATACGCTGGTGAAAAGCCACCAGGCCAGCTGCGCCTTGCACGCACCGGGTCTGCTCGGCCACCGGAAAACCCCAGGCCTTGAGCTGCATGAGCATGTCCAAGTGGGTCGCCCAATGCGGCCCCCCCTCTTCCAATGGCGTGATATCACCCAGGCCATAGGCAAAAAAACTCAAAGGTCGCTCCGCAGCGATGCCAGAATCAAGCTGACGCACGGCGCCCGCTGCCGCGTTGCGCGGGTTGACGAAGGTTTTCTCGCCCTTGTGACCGTCTGCAATGCGCTGGCGCTGACGCTCATTGAGCGCCTCAAAATCGTCGCGTCGCATGTAGACCTCACCGCGCACCTCCAGCACGGCAGGCGCATCGGATGGCAGACGCAGCGGAATCTGGCCAATGGTGCGAATGTTGGTCGTGACCTCTTCGCCCGTTTCGCCATCACCCCGGGTTGCAGCTTGAACCAAGACACCGTTTTCGTAGCGCAAGCTCATGGCTAGCCCGTCAAACTTGAGCTCCCCCACGTATTCGACGGGAGGATAGCTGTCGCTCAAGCCCAGCTCCTTGCGGATGCGGGTGTCAAAGGCTTCGGCTCCACTGGCCTCGGTGTCGGTTTCGGTCCGAATGCTGAGCATGGGCACGCGGTGGGTCACCGGTGCAAAGGCTTCGAGCACAGGCCCACCCACGCGCTGGGTGGGTGAGTCGGGTGTCAAAAGCTCTGGGTGCGCTGACTCCAGTGCCTGTAGCTCTCGAAACAAACGGTCGTATTCAGCATCCGGGATCTCTGGCGTATCCAACGTGTAATAGGCGTGTGCATGGTGATGCAGCTGGCTGCGCAAGACTTGGGCGCGCTCGGCGGGAGACGCTGGCACCACCTGAGACACAGCAAGCTGGCCGGAGGGCTCGGATGCCCAATCACCAAACAGGTCCGGCGTGCTGGGATTCAAGAAGGATCCCCGATCAGGAAAAAAGACGTCTTGCTTGGGGTGATCCAGCAGACAACTCTCGCGCGTCGAGGGCGGCATAGAGTTGCTGCAAATCGTGTCCGATTTGGTCCAGCGCTTCATCACTCAGCATCTGTCCTTCTCCGTCGGTCACCACACCATCCATGGCCTGGGCCAATAAACTCGCGGCCTCTCTCAGACGGGCAAAAGGTTCATCTTCACGGGCAGTCTGTGGCACATCCAGACTCAATGCAAAAGAACGGATGGCCGACAAAGCCGGGTCTTCAGCCAAAGCCGCATGGGTGTCGAACGTGAGCGCCAAAACAGGTGGCATGCCCTGAACAGCAGATGGCAAGACCATCCGACCAGGAATGACACCAGGGACAAAACCCAAGCGTGAAGCATGCTGCTGAATGTAGCCAGGACTCCAAGCCGCGCTGCGGGCGCACAGCGTAAAACTCAGCTGGGCATCGTGAGCACTGGCAAACTGATCGAGCTCACGGGCGCGAGCGACCTCTTCGAGCATGTCACTGAAGCTTGGCGTGCCACCGACAGCATCGGCAAAAGCTTGCGTCTTGACCACGAACTCCGAAAACTCGATGTTGTTCAGCGCACCAACACGGTTGGCCAACTGCACCCCCGCCTGAAAAGCCGTGTACCGGCGAGACGGTGTCAGACCATCCCACAAGCCAGTTTCTTGCGACAAACCTTCGACCATGAACAACTTGGTGCCAACTCGGCGGGTGGTGGGCAAAGCCGCCAATGCAGCATCACCAGACACGGCCTGGTCCACTTCAATCAGAGCAATCACATCGAGCAGCGCATCAAGTTGGGTTTTCCGCTCCAGCAGGGGCAAATTGGCAAAACCATCGCCGAGCAGCGGCTCAGGCTCAGCCTCAGGACTTGGGCTGATGTCCAATTCGGTATTGAGAATCGGCTCCATGTCGGAGGTCTTGGCTTCGAGCACTGGATCGGCCTGACGGGGTTCGTTTTTTCGCGACGTCCAATGGTTGTAAATGACCACAGCCACCACCGTCAGGCCACCCAAGGCCGCCAGACTCATCTGCAAGGAGCTCAATGATTCCAACATAACTTCCTCAACCCAAATCGGCCATTGACACTGCGGACTCCATGTCCACAGCCACGATACGAGAAACACCCTGCTCCTGCATGGTCACACCAATCAACTGCTCGGCCATTTCCATGGCGATTTTGTTGTGGCTGATGAACAGGAATTGGGTCTCTTTGCCCATGCCCTTGACCAGTTTGGCGTAGCGCTCGGTATTCGCGTCATCCAGAGGTGCATCCACCTCGTCGAGCAAACAAAATGGTGCCGGGTTGAGCTGAAAAATCGCAAACACCAGCGCGATGGCCGTGAGGGCTTTTTCACCACCCGAAAGCAAATGGATCGTCTGGTTCTTCTTACCAGGTGGCTGCGCCATCACCTGAACACCAGCGTCGAGGATCTCGTCGCCGGTCATCACCAAACGTGCATTCCCACCGCCAAAAAGCTCAGGAAACATGCGGCTGAAGTGCTCGTTGACGATTTTGAAGGTGCCACCCAGCAGCTCACGGGTTTCTGCATCGATCTTGCGGATCGCATCTTCGAGGGTATTCATGGCATCGGTCAGGTCGGCGCACTGCGAGTCCAGGAACACCTTGCGCTCACGCGAAGTGCTGAGCTCTTCCAGCGCAGCCAGGTTGACGGGGCCCAAAGCCGTGATTTCACGTTGGATGCGATCAATCTCGCCTTGCAGACCCGTCACGCGCACCTGGCCCACCTCGATCGACTGCGCCACGGCCTCCAGATCGGCCTGGGCATCGGCCAGCAGCTGGGTGTATTGCTCCAGACCCAGTCGGGCAGCCTGTTCCTTGAGCTGCAAATCGGTGATGCGCTGACGCAGTGGATCGAGTTCACGCTCGAAACTCACGCGACGCTCGTCACTGGCACGCAGCTTGGCGGTCAGGTCGTCGTAAGCGCTGCGGCAAGCACCCAGGGCTTGTTCACGCTCCAGCTTGAGGGCCAGCACATTTTGCAAACCGGCTTGAGCGGCGGCGTCAGTCAGGCGACCGAGTTCATCGCGGGCACGCTGCATTTCAGCATCGATGCTGGCCACTTGCTGCTGGGCAGTGTCAATGGTGCGGGTCAACTCAGCGCGGCGGGCATCCAGACTGCGTTGCGAAAACTGGGCTTCCTGCGCACGGCGTTCCAGGCTGCGTTGTTGTTCGCGGCATTCGGCCAGCTTGCGTTCGGCCTCGATCACGCGTTCATCGAGCTGGGCGTGGCGCTCTTGTGTATCGGCCAGCTGCATGTCCAGCTCTTCGAAACGGGCTTCGGCCATGACGCGGCGCGCTTGCAGCTCATCCAGCAAGGTTTCGACTTCAGCCAGATCGTTGGTGATTTGTTCGGTGCGGGCACGGGTCTGCGCCACCAACTGAGACAGGCGCAGCGTTTCGACTTGCAGCTCATGCGTGCGCGACTGGCTTTCACTGGCCTGCAGGCGCACCGTGATCAGGCGTTGCGAGGCGTCGGCATAGGCCGCTTCGGCACGCACCAGGGCGCTGCGGCTTTCCTCAGCGATCAGGGTCTGGCCACGCAACTGCTTGTCCAGATTCTCAATTTCTTGGGCGCGGCCCAGCAAACCGGCTTGCTCGGAGTCTTGCGCGTAAAACACCACGCTGTTCAGATCCACCGCATGGCCCGCCTGAACAAACAAGGTTTCTCCAGCTTGCAACTGGCTGCGCCAAGCCAACGCTTCTTCAAGATTCGGGGCGGTGTAACAGCCTTGCAACCAGTCGGTCAAGAGGGCCGACAAACCCGCATCGTGCACACGCAACAACTGCGCCAGAGGTTGGCAGCCTGGGGGCATGCCACTGCGTGACGAGGCCTTGGCAGCCAGCGGTGGACTGAAGAAACTCATTTTGGCCGGGGGCGCATCCTGGGCAAACGCGCGCACGATGTCCAGGCGCGAGACCTCCAAGGCCGACAAGCGCTCGCGCAGGGCCGACTCCAGAGCATTTTCCCAGCCAGACTCAATGTGGATGCGACTCCACAGGCCTTCGATTCCGTCCATGCCGTGCTTGGCCAGCCAGGGTTTGAGCTTGCCATCGGTGCGCACTTTTTCTTGCAAGGCCTTGAGCGCCTCAATGCGGGCGCTCAGTTCGGCCATTTTGGACGACTCCTGGTTCACAGCGCCTTGGCGCGTGCGGCGGTCTTCATCGAGCGCGGGCACTTGGCTTTGCAATTCTTGCAGTCGGGCTTCAGACTCGGCTGACAGGGCCTCGGCCTCTGCCAATTGCGCTTGCAGTTGACTCAAACGGGCCTCATCGGGGGCTGCCAAGGCGTTGCGGTCGGTCAGCAGACGTTCACGGCGCTGCTCGAGCTGGCGTGATTGTTCATCGACGTTGCGCTGGTCAGCCGCCAGCACGCCGATTTGTTGCTGCACTTGCACGACCGAGGCACGTTGGGCGGTGGCATCGCTTTGGGCTTTGCGCAAAGCCTCTTCCAGATCGGGCAACGCCATGGCCTGATCTTCCACTTGCGCGGCCAGTGTCATGCTTTGGTCTTCGGCCATGGCGGCTTGCTCGGCCAAATTTTCCAGCTCGGCTTGAGCATCCTGGCTGCGGGTGCCCCATTGGGCGGTCTGCTCGATCAGCTGTTGCAAGCGCTGCTCGGCGCGTTGGCGGCCTTCCACCACAAAGCGGATTTCGGCTTCGAGTCGACCCACCTCGGCACTGGCTTCGTACAAGGCGCCTTGCGCTTGATTGACCTGGTCACCGGCTGCGTAATGCGCCTGGCGAATGGTCTCCAGATCAGCCTCAACATGGCGCAGATCCGCCATGCGCGACTCCAGTGCATTCACGGCCTGTTCCACATCAGACTTCATGCGGCCTTGATCGGCCTCAGCATCGCGGCGCTTCAAAAACCACAGCTGATGTTGCTTGAGCGTGCTGTCCGCTTGCAGCGTGTTGTAGCGCTGGGCCACTTCGGCCTGCTTTTCCAGCTTTTCCAGGTTGGCGTTCAACTCGCGCAAGATGTCGTCCACCCGGGTCAGGTTCTCGCGGGTATCGGTCAGGCGGTTTTCGGTTTCACGGCGGCGCTCCTTGTATTTGGAGACGCCGGCGGCTTCCTCCAAAAACAAACGCAGCTCTTCTGGGCGTGACTCGATGATGCGGCTGATGGTGCCCTGACCGATGATGGCGTAAGCACGCGGACCCAGTCCCGTGCCCAAAAACACGTCCTGTACGTCACGGCGGCGCACGGGCTGGTTGTTGATGTAGTAACTGCTGTTGCCGTCGCGGGTCAGCACACGCTTAACGGCAATTTCGGCAAACTGGCCCCATTGGCCGCCTGCGCGATGGTCCGCGTTGTCAAACACCAGCTCCACGCTGGCGCGGCTGGCGGGCTTGCGTGAGGTGGTGCCATTGAAAATCACATC
>CANHUM010000113.1 GCA_947463845.1 Comamonadaceae bacterium | reverse complement strand
CAGAGCCTGTGGCCCCCAAGTCATGGGTCAAGGTGAAGCTGGAAGCCGATTCCTTGTTCGGCTTTGACCAGGACAGCTTGCAAGCCGATGGCAAAAAAGCGCTGGACAAACTGATCGAAGAACTTCAGGGCGTGAATGTCGAGGCCATTCAGGTCACGGGCCACACGGATCGCTTGGGCAGCAAGGCTTACAACGCAAAGCTTTCAACACGCCGCGCGGAGGCGGTTCGGAACTATCTGGTGCAAGTGGGCGGCTTGCCATCTAGCAAAGTGACAGCGGTGGGCGTGGGATCAACGCAACCCGAAACGGCCTTCGGTCAGTGCAAGGGCGTTAAAGCCAGCCAGGCATTGATCACCTGCTTGCGGGTTGATCGTCGCGTCGAGGTGGAAGTGACCGGGACACAGCTGCAGCCCTGAAGTTCCCAGCATCAAAGCCTGCACCACGTCTTGTGGTGCAGGCTTTGTACTGTTGGGGTTGTCAGGCGGCAGATGGCCTGTCAGAGTCGTCGGCCTTGAATGACGCGAACCAAAATCACCACCAGGGCAATGACCAACAAAATATGGATGAAGCCGCCCAAGGTGTAGGAGGACATCAACCCCAATAGCCAGAGGAGTACCAGTGCGATGGCAATCGTTTCAAGCATGATGGCCTCTGCCTATTTGGATTTGTCAATTTCGTGGCCAATGACGCCGCCCACTGCAGCGCCACCCAGCGTGCCAGTCGTGCTGCCGCCGGTCAAGATCGAGCCGCCGACAGCGCCAACCCCTGCGCCGATGGCGGTATTTTTTTCTTGTTGGGTCATGCCAGAGCAGGCGCTCAGTGCCAGCGTGGTCATGGCGAGCAGGGCTGAGCCTGCAAGGCGAAACAGTGGATGCGTGGTGTACATAGGGAGCTCCTTGTGTCTGGGAAAGAAGACTTGACACAGGCCTGTGCCGATATGGCTAAGGCCGATCAAGCCACTTCAGCATAAGGATGGCTCTGGGCGCTGTCTGTGGGTTGACCAACAGGCAGCAAAGCCCGGGTGCGGTTGTGGGCGTTCCTATAATTTGCCTATGCTGCAATACCAAACCATCCCCGTCACGCCCTTCCAGCAAAACTGCTCCTTGATTTGGGACGACCAAAGCCTGCAAGCGGCGGTGGTCGATCCGGGCGGTGATCTGGACTTGATCCTGGAAGCGTTGAAGCAGCGGGGCCTGCAGCTGGAGCAAATCTGGATCACCCATGGCCACCTGGACCATGCCTCGGGCACGGCCGATTTGGCTGAACAGTTGGGCGGCTTGCCCATCATCGGGCCGCACCCGGCAGACCAGTTCTGGATTGATGGTTTGCCGCAGGCCGCCGCGGCTTATGGCTTTCCGCCCGCGCGGGTGTTCAAGCCCACACGTTGGCTGGCCGATGGCGACACCGTCACGCTCGGAGCGCACACCTTGCAGGTGCGGCACTGTCCGGGTCACACGCCGGGCCATGTGGTGTTCTATTCACCTGAGATCAAGCGTGCTTTTGTGGGAGATGTGCTGTTTGCCGGCAGCATTGGTCGCACCGACTTTCCGCAAGGCAACCACGACGATTTGATCGCCAGCATCACCCAGCGCCTGTGGCCCATGGGCAATGACACGGTGTTCATTCCCGGTCACGGCCCCGAGAGCACGTTTGGACGGGAGCGGCGCAGCAACCCGTATGTGGGTGGTACCTGAAGCCAGGCGCAGGCGTCAGCTTTTTTGCGCTTGTTCGTACAGGTGCTGCACCTTGGGCAGATTCGCCTGAAGCTCTTCGATGCGGTTGCTGCCGCTGGGGTGGGTAGACAAAAAAGACGGGCCTCCGTTGCCGCTGGCCGACTGCATCTTTTGCCACAGGCTCACACTGGCTTCGGGCTTGTAACCTCCGCGAGCAGCAATCTCCAGGCCCACCAGATCGGATTCGGTTTCGTTGTCGCGGCTGTACTTCAAGGTGAGCAATTGCGTGCCCAGATTGGCGGCCGCATCTCCCAAAGCGCCCAAGCCGAGCAGTTGGGAAGCGATGGATAAACCCAAGCTGGTGGCCTGACTTTTGGCCAGACGTTCTCGGGCGTGTTCGCGCAAGGCGTGCGCCATCTCGTGGCCCATGATCATGGCGGCTTCATCGTCGGTCAGTTTCAGCTGGTCCAGGATGCCGGTATAAAAAGCAATCTTGCCGCCGGGCATGCACCAGGCATTGATCTGTTTGCTGCCAATCAAGTTGACTTGCCATCGCCACTCGCGCGACCGAGGGTTCCACTGGGCGCTGTGCGGAATCAGCCTGTTGGCAATGGCCCTGAGGCGCATCAATTGCGGGTGGTCGTCCGGAGCCAGTGCCCCTTTGGCGCGGGCATCGGCCAAGACTTGCGAGTACTGCTGCCTGGCAGAGACCTCGAGGGTTTCGGCGGGTACCAGTTTGCGCAGGCCAGACGCTGAGCCCACATCCACCTGTGCCAAAGCCCCCGTGGCGCCCACCGCCGCCGTGGCCCCGGCGGCCAGCATGAAGGCGCGCCGTGCTTGCCACCTGGGTGATGATGCAGCCGATGTCTCCATAGAGGCATGCCCGGAAGCAGCGGGTGCAGAAGTTTTGAAGTCGCAAATAAAGCACATGGTGAGCAAATGATAGCGAAAGCACAGGATTCAACAGGGCCCAGTTGATAATCCGCACATGTCCGAAGCTGCTCCTTCTTCCAATCCATCCCCGTCCGACACGGTGCGTACCTGGCGCGAGGCGCTGCGCCTGTATTTGCAGCCCGCCAGCTTGCGCATGCTGGCGCTGGGCTTTGCTGCAGGGTTGCCCTTGTTGCTCGTTCTGGGCACGCTCAGTTTCCGGTTGCGTGAGGCGGGCATTGACCGCAGCACCATCGGTTACCTCAGTTGGGTCGGGCTGGCCTATGGCGTCAAGTGGATGTGGGCCCCGCTGGTGGACCGCATGCCCATTCCGTGGCTGACGCGGCAGCTGGGGCGCCGGCGCAGTTGGCTCCTGCTTTCCCAATGTGTCATCGCGGGCGGCTTGGTGGGCATGGCCCTGAATGACCCTTCGCAATTGCTCGGTCCCTTGGTGGCCTGCGCCTTGGCGGTGGCGGTGGCTTCGGCCACGCAAGACATTGCGCTGGACGCCTACCGCATCGAATCGGCTGAGGTCAATGCCCAGGCAGCCTTGGCCGCCAGCTACCAGACCGGATACCGCCTGGCCATGATCTGGGCCGGAGCGGGTGTTTTGTGGATAGCGGCTTGGGCTCAGGGGGAGCAAGCCACGGGTTATGCGCAGTCGGCCTGGCAAGCGGCCTATCTGGTGATGGCGCTGAGCATGCTGCCAGGCATGCTGGTGGTGTTGCGCTCACCAGAGCCGGTGCCCGCGCCTTTCAAGCCGGCGCGCAATGTGGCCGAGTGGCTCAAGGGCGCAGTGATCGAGCCCTTTGCCGATTTTTGGGTGCGTTACCGCTGGCAGGCAGCGCTGCTGCTGGCGCTGATCGCGGTGTACCGCATCAGCGACGTGGTCATGGGCATCATGGCCAACCCCTTTTATGTGGACATGGGTTTCACCAAAAGCGAAGTGGCGGGTGTGACCAAGGTGTACGGTGTCATCATGACCTTGGTGGGGGCGTTTGTGGGCGGCGTGTTGGCGGCGCGGCTGGGCGTCATGCGTGTGCTCATGCTGGGTGCGGCTTTGAGTGCGGCCAGCAATCTGCTGTTTGTGTGGCTCAGTGGCGTGGGGCACGATGTGCAGGCGCTGGTGTGGGTGATCTCGGCCGACAACCTGGCCAGCGGCATCGCCTCGGCGGCATTCATCGCCTATTTGTCTTCGCTGACCAACATCAGTTATTCGGCCACGCAATACGCGCTGCTCAGCTCCATGATGCTGCTGCTGCCCAAGTTCATTGCCGGCTTTTCGGGTGAATTCGTCGATGCTTACGGCTACGCCAGCTTCTTCACGGCCACGGCCTGGCTGGGCTTGCCGGTGTTGTTGTTGGTGGCACTGGCTTCGCGGGTGCATGCCAGAACACCGCGCTGAATTTACGCATCTTTACTTTGGCCATGCTGGATGGCCATTCAATCAGGCGATGATGTCTGGATGCAACAACTCTTGATGATCGAAGACGATGTCCGCCTGGCGGGCATGGTGGCCGACTACCTGGGGCAAAACGGCTTTGCCGTGGTCCACGCGCCCGATGCCCGCAGCGGTCTGGAACGATTGCAAACACCGGGTATCGAGCTGGTCATCCTGGACCTGATGCTGCCCGACATGGACGGCTTGCAAGTGTGCCAGCGCATCCGCGCCTTGCTTGGCAGCGCGGGCCAGATACCGGTGCTCATGCTCACAGCCAAGGGCGACCCCATGGACCGCATCATTGGCCTTGAAATAGGCGCAGACGATTATTTGCCCAAACCCTTCGAGCCGCGCGAGTTGCTGGCCCGCATCAAGGCCATTTTGCGGCGCAAAAACCATCTCAACGATACACCGCCACAGCACATGCAATTTGGCTCGCTTGACATCGACCGCGATGCTCGTCGTGTCAGCGTCAAGGGGCAGGCGTGCGAGCTGACCTCTTACCAATACGACCTGCTGGTGGCACTGGCCGAGCGTGCCGGGCGCGTGCTCACGCGTGACCAGATCATGGAGGCCGTGCGGGGCAAAGAGCTGGAAGCCTTTGACCGCTCGATCGACGTGCACATGGGGCGCATCCGCGCCGCCATCGAGGACGACCCCAAAGCGCCGCAACGCATCCTCACCGTGCGCGGCGTGGGCTATGTGTTTGCCCGCCATCAAGACTGAGCCCATGCCCATCCGAACCCTGTCGCGCCATTGGTCACGCCACCTGTACCTGCGCATTTGGCTGGCCGTGGTGGCGGTCGTGGCGCTGCTCATGCTGGTGGTGGGCTGGGCGTGGCGGGCCTCGGTCGCGCACCACGCCGCCTCGCCCGCGCCCCGCGCATGGGTGGTGCTGAACGCGCAAGGCGAAGTGTTGGCCAGCACCACACGGACCGCACCGGGCGAGCCTTTGGTCTTTGATGTTCCCCTGCCCAACGGCCAGACGCTGCCACTTCAAGTGCAGCGCAGCGGCGAGCGTTCGGCTGAGCGCGGCAGGCCCCATGGGATGCACGACATGGTCCCCGGCGCTGAAGGCCGTTTGCCTCCTCACCTGCGCAAGGACATGCCCTGGTGGGCCAGGCCCTCAGGGTTTTTCTGGCTGCTGAGCCTCATGGGTGTGGCCGTGGCGCTGGGCTTGTACCCGGTGGTGCGCAGGTTGACGCAACGCCTGGAAGGCCTGCAGCGTGGTGTGCAGCGCTGGGGCGAGGGCGACTTGACGGTGCGCGTGCCGGTGCAAGGTGACGACGAAGTGGCCGACCTGTCGGAACGATTCAACGCAGCGGCCGAGCGCATCGAAGGTTTGATGGCTTCGCAAAAGTCATTGCTGGCCAATGCCTCGCACGAGTTGCGCTCGCCGCTGGCGCGCATCCGCATGGGGCTGGAGCTGTTGAGCAACCCCGCGGCAGACCCATCAGCACTGGACCGGCATCGCGCCGAGATTTCGCGAAACATGGCTGAGTTGGACCAGCTGGTTGATGAAATTTTGCTGGCCAGCCGCTTGGGTGCCAGAGAGGCGGATATCGGTACGGTGGAGGCGGTGGACCTGGTGGGCCTGTGCGCTGAAGAATGTGCGAGGACAGGGGCGACGCTGGATGTGCCGCCTGGCCTGTCGCAACTGGAGGTTCAGGGCGTGGCCAAACTGCTGCGCCGCATGGTGCGCAACCTGCTGGAGAATGCGCGGCGTTATGGGGCGACGTCGTCGATCGACGCAGGCGTTGTGCTGGCACTGCGCCCGGACCCACATCAGGTACTTCTGATGGTTTGTGACAATGGCCCAGGTGTGCCGTCCGAATACCGAGAGCGCATTTTTGAACCGTTTTTTCGAGTGCCGGGAGCCAGTGAGCGGGCCGGAGGGGTGGGCCTGGGGCTGGCGCTGGTCAAGTCCATTGCAGAGCGGCATGGCGGCCAAGT
>CANHUM010000112.1 GCA_947463845.1 Comamonadaceae bacterium | reverse complement strand
GCCTCGATTGCCCCGGCCATCAAACGCTGATCTGACCAGGAGACCCTCATGAACAAAAAAACCCAACTCGTAATGGCCAGTCTTGCAGCAGCCTTGGTGGCTGCTGGCTGTGCATCCGGCCCATCTGTGGCCGAACTCAATGCCTTGACCGACAAGATCGTCAAGGCGTCGTTCCGTGACCAAAGCCATGTCAAGGTGGAGCGCATCACTGCCACCGATGAAACCAACCGCTTGTGCAGTGAGGCCGATGTGGCCGGCAAGCCGCTGGACGACAAGACCGCCAAGCGCATCGAAGAAGCCAACCTCAAGGCCATCAAGTGGCCATCGGATGGCAAGTTCATCGGTGACTGGAAGCAAGGTGAAATCATTGCGCAAAGTGGACGCGGCCTGACTTGGACTGACTCAGCTACAGCGGTCAATGGCGGCAATTGCTACAACTGCCACCAGATGGACAAGAAAGAAATTTCTTATGGCACGCTGGGCCCGAGTTTGTACAACTACGGCAAGATTCGCGGCGTCTCCAACCCAGATGATCCGGCCAGCAAGGCCATCGTGGAGTACACCTGGGGCAAGATTTGGAATTCCAAGGCTTACAACGCTTGCTCCAACATGCCGCGTGCAGGTCATATGGGTATCTTGACCGAGACCCAGGTTCGCCATATTGTGGGTCTGCTGCTCGACCCCAAATCTCCTGTGAACCAATAACCCCTTCAAACCCGGCTAGTCCGGGTTTTTTGGACTCTTATATATCAGTGATTGCAAATATGAATCTCTCCAAACGCGAATTTATCCAGGTCATGGGTGCTGGCACGATGGCTGGCATGAGCATGGGCTCTTTTGCCGAAGCCAGCGCAGCCACGGCCGCCAATGGCTTGTACGACATTCCCAAGTTCGGCAATGTGTCTTTCTTGCACATGACCGATTGCCATGCCCAGCTCAAGCCGATTTATTTCCGCGAGCCGAGCATCAACCTGGGCATTGGCTCGATGCAGAACAATTTGCCGCACCTGGTGGGAGAGCATTTGCTGAAGGTGGCCAAGATCCGCCCGGGGACTGCAGAGGCCCATGCGCTCACCTTTCTCGATTTTGAGAAAGCTGCCAAGCGTTATGGCAAGGTGGGCGGCTTTGCCCATTTGGCCACATTGGTCAAGCGCATGAAGGCCAGCCGTCCTGGAGCATTGCTGCTGGACGGGGGTGACACCTGGCAAGGTTCGGGCACCAGCTTGTGGACCAACGGTCAGGACATGGTCGATGCCTGCAAATTGTTGGGCGTGGACGTGATGACAGGCCACTGGGAGTTCACACTGGGCATGGAGCGTGTCAAGGAAATCATTGAAAAAGATTTTGCGGGCAAGATCGATTTCGTGGCCCAAAACGTCAAGACCAATGATTTTGGCGATCCGGTCTTCAAGCCTTACGTGATCCGTGAAATCAATGGTGTGCCATGCGCCATCATCGGTCAGGCGTTTCCTTACACCCCGATTGCCAACCCGCGGTATATGGTGGCCGACTGGGCATTCGGCATTCAAGACGAAAACATGCAGGCCATGGTCAACGAGGCCCGTGGCAAAGGGGCTCAGGTGGTGGTGGTCATCAGCCACAACGGCATGGATGTGGACCTGAAGATGGCCAGCCGCGTCAGCGGTATTGACGCCATCATGGGCGGTCACACACACGACGGCATGCCCGTGGCGTCCATTGTCTCCAACAAAGGCGGCAAGACCCTGGTGACCAACGCCGGCTCCAATGGCAAGTTCCTCGGCGTGCTCGACTTCGATGTGAAGGACAAAAAGGTCAGCGACTTCCGCTACAAGCTGCTGCCCGTGTTCTCCAACATGTTGCCGGCCGACAAGGAGATGGACGCGCTGATCACCAAGATCCGTGCTCCTTACGAAAGCAGGCTGGCCGAAAAGCTGGCCGTCACCGATGGCCTGCTCTACCGCCGCGGTAATTTCAACGGGACGGGTGACCAGTTGTTGGTGGATGCCTTGCTGGATGTTCAAGGTGCCGACATTGCGTTTTCCCCAGGCTTCCGTTGGGGCACCACACTCTTGCCAGGGCAGGCCATCACGCGTGAATGGCTACTCGACATGACGGCCACCACTTACTCTTTTGCGACGGTGACTGAGATGACCGGAGAGACCATCAAGACGGTGCTGGAAGACGTGGCCGACAACCTTTTCAATCCTGATCCCTACTATCAGCAAGGCGGTGACATGGTGCGTGTCGGCGGTTTGACCTACAGTTGCAACCCGGTGGGTACGGCGGGCAAGCGCATTGGCGATATGCGCCTGAAGGGCCAGCTGATCGAAGCGGGTAAACGGTACAAGGTGGCCGGTTGGGCGCCTGTTGCTGAAGAGGCTCGCCATCAGGGCAACAAGCAGGTTTGGGAAGTGGTGGAGACCTGGCTCAAATCCCAAGGTGGTCGCATCAAGCCTCGCCAACTCAACACCCCCAAGATCGTGGGCGCTTTGCCCAATAAGGGTTACGCGGTTTAAGGTCAGGCAGCGCCCTTCGGCGCTGCTGCGTCCTGCAGGATGACACATGAAAAGAAGACAACTGTTGTGGGCCAGCGCCGCACTGGGAGGCATGGCATTGTGGCCAGAGGCCCGGTTATTGGCCCAGCAGACCCAGGAGTTCATCGAGGGGCCGGCCGTGGCCGATATTCCAGCGCAGCGATTGTCCAAGCATGTCTGGATGATTTACTCGCCGGATGGTTTTCCGACGCCCGAGAACCGGGGCATGATGGCCAACATCATTTTTGTAGTGACTTCGGCAGGCGTGGTGGTGATCGATTCCGGTGCATCGCTGCAAATCGGGCAGATGGCCATCCGCATGATCCGGAAAGTGACCGACAAGCCCGTGGTGGCGGTCTTCAACAGCCACTATCACGGTGACCATTGGCTGGGTAACCATGCCTTTGTCAAAACCTACGGCGACAAATTGCCCATCTATTCGCTGGCCAGCACCATCACCAAGCTCAAGGGTACCGAAGGCAACCTGTGGCGTGGCCTGATGGAGCGTTGGACCAACCAGTCAACCATCGGGACACAAGTGGTTATTCCCAATACGGCGGTTCAGCACGGGCAAGTGATCCAGTTCGGTGATGTGAGTTTGCGCATGCACCATTACGGCACTGCACACACGCCCTCTGATCTGAGTGTTGAAATCGTGCAGGACAAAGTGACGGCTGTGGGTGATATCGCCATGACCAACCGCATTGCCAACATGGACGAAGGCTCCTACCCCGGGACCTTCAAGTACTACAAGGCCCTGATGGCGGCCGCCGGAGAGCAACTCTGGGTGCCTGGACATGGCCATGCACGCCAGGATCTGCTCAAGACCTATGGCGAGTTCATGTCAGGCATTTGGGAGCCTTCTCTCAAGGCCGTTGAGGATGGTAAATCCGAGGCAGAAGCGAGAGCTGCCGTCTTGAGAGACGCCCGGGTGGCCTCGCGTGCCAAGACGATGGACGGTTTCAACGGGAACATTGGCAAGTACATCAGCCTGGCGTACTTGGAAGCAGAAAAAGTCGCTTTTTGAACGATGCCCCTGCAATATGAGGGTAACTTTTCGGACGAGTGGCTGCTGGTGCCCCCGACAGGAATCGAACCTGTATCACTCCCTTAGGAGGGGAGAGTTCTATCCATTGAACTACGGTGGCTGGGGTTGCGCAGATTGTAATGGCGTAATTCAGCAGCAGTGGCCGTGTGGCCACGGTTGTGGCTGGATCAAAGCGGGAGGCTGTTGAGCGTCAGGTGTGCATTGCCTTCATGCTCGATACGCACGGGGCGTCCTTGAAAGAAGACCTGAAGCCCTTGCCAGTTGCTGGCATGCAGCAAGAAAGGAGCCTCTCCGCTCACTTTCTGGTGGGTACCGGCCTTGAGCATGAGGACGGACATTTTGTTGTGAGTGTCCAGCACGCACAACTGACTGTCTTTGCGCGCCTCGATGTAAATGTAGTTGCCAGGTTTCAGTGGATTTTTCGGGGTGTGAGACAAACTGTTGTGTCTGTGCTGCTCTTCGCAGGCGACCGAAGCCAGTCTTGTTGAATCAGGCGCAGGGGCCTCAGAAACTGGGAGGGGGTTCAGGCTTGAGGCGTTCCCTTGAGTCGCTGTCGCAGAAGCGGAGGGCAAGGCGTTGGCGGGTTCAAGGGCCGAGGACGGCGTGACCGCAGCAGACGAAGAGGGCGGTGTGTTTTCGATTTGATGCACAACGGGTCGTTGCTCAGTGGGTGCAGGGTCTTGACGCTGAGAACCCCAGAACCCCAGCAATCCAAGCGTCAGCAATCCAACCGTCAGCAACAGAGGGTGGCGCAGGATTGGATTTGAAAAAGGGCGCTTGCGGACATCTGTGGAGCCAACGGGGCTGGACACTGAATCGGTTTTCTGAGCAAGCTCTGCAGGCACGACTTCAGTCACGGGTGGTGGCGCCTGAGGAGCCGGTAAGGGAAGTTCAAAGCCTAATTTTTTGAGCAGTTTGACACCGGTATTGCGTTTGATCTGCTCGTTGTAAAAGCTTTGTCCCTCTCCGCTCTCAAGTTCTTGAAGCTGTGCCAAGGAGATGGTGTTGTTTCTTGCAAAAACGTGTGCATCAACCCCCGCTTTGAGGCGCAAGCTTTGGAGCAAATGTCCATCTTCGAAGGACCATGATGTTGGGTTCATGAGATTTCAAGCAGTCGGCAAAAGACTCTTGATAGAAGCAACAAACGGCATGGTAGAGGAAATTTATTAAATTGTCATTTTTTTTGATAATAGTAGTAGATTTAATAATTTTGTAACTTAATCTCGACGAACACGAAAGATGATGTCCAACGCACTTTGCTCCCCAGCTTGGGCTCTGAGCGGCAGCCTTTAACTCAGCTCGTCAAGATAAAGACTGCCCATGGTGCCGCGCAGGCTGGTTTCATAGGCCAGGCAAAAGTCTTGAGACAGGCGCTTGCCCAGTGTCATGGCAGCACCTGTGGCACTGACCCCCGTGCGATGGCTTGGGGTCACACCGATCTCATCGAGGCCAAGGTGACCAGCCCATCCGCTGCCAAGCGTTGAGCGATGGCTTCAAAAGACACTGACGGAGCTCCTCATCTTTGCTGTGCACCTGCCACGTGAAAGCGAGAGTCGTTCCTGGCACTTCTTGGGTTTGCACTGGAGCTGCACCGGTTTGAGCTTTGGCGGGCCAATTCGCCAGGAATCCGCACAGGGCCAACAGCCATGCTGCGTCAAGCCGTGGACCGTGAATCCATGTCACTTGCTCAGCAAACGCATCGCATCTTCCAGCCCTTTGAGGGTCAAAGGGAACATGCGCTGGCTCATGAGCTGCTGGATGATGGAAATGCTTTGGCGGTATTGCCAGACGCCTTGAGGTTCGGGGTTGATCCAGGCGTACTTGGGAAAGGTGTGGGTCAGCCGCTGCAGCCACTCGGCGCCGGCTTCTTCGTTGTTGTATTCCACACTGCCGCCCTTTTGCAAAATTTCGTAAGGGCTCATCGTGGCATCGCCGATGAAGATCAGTTTGTAGTCCTTGTTGTACTTGCGCAGGATGTCCCAGGTCGGGAATTTTTCGGCATAGCGGCGTTTGTTGTTCTTCCACATGAAGTCGTAGACGCAATTGTGGAAGTAATAAAAATCCAGGTGCTTGAATTCTGCCTTGACGGCCGAGAACATTTCTTCCACCCGCGCCACGTGTTCGTCCATCGTGCCGCCCACATCCATGAGCAACAGCACCTTCACATTGTTGTGGCGCTCAGGGCGCATCAGGATGTCCAGGTAACCCGCATTGGCCGCCGTCTTGCGGATGGTGCCATCGAGGTCCAGCTCGTCTTGCGAACCCTCACGCGCAAAGCGGCGCAGGCGGCGCAGTGCGACCTTGATGTTGCGCGTACCCAGCTCCTGCTGGTCGTCGTAATCCTTGTAGGTGCGCTGGTCCCAGACTTTGACGGCGCTCTTGTTGCCGCCTTTGCCGCCAATCCGGATGCCCTGCGGGTTGTAGCCGCCGTTGCCAAATGGGGAAGTGCCGCCTGTGCCGATCCACTTGTTGCCACCCTCGTGCCGTTC
>CANHUM010000111.1 GCA_947463845.1 Comamonadaceae bacterium | reverse complement strand
TGGCCCTTGAGTTGCAGCAAGTTGGCGGCTTTGGCGCCTGCTAAAAAGGCGTCGTTGCGGGATTCGTCACGCAAAAAGAAGGGCACGTTCATGCGCGAGCGGCAGTCTTTGGCCACCTTGTTCACATACAGGCTGGAGTTGTCCAGAAAGTCGTACAGCAGTTGGGCTTTGGCCATGTTGCGTTGCTCCATGGCCGCAATGCCGCCTTGCTTTTGGAGCCACTGGAATACCAAGCCTGCGATGTAAATGCTGTAGGTGGGCGGCGTGTTGTACATCGACTGGTTGTCATTCACCAGTTTGTAGTCAAAAGCACTGGGGCAATGCGGCAGGGCATGGCCGATCAGGTCTTCACGCACGATGACCAGGGTCAGGCCAGCTGGGCCTAAATTTTTTTGGGCACCACCAAAAGCCAGACCAACCCGGGACCAATCTACCGGGCGCGAGGCCACATGCGAGGAAAAATCGACCACCAAAGGTGCATCACAGCCCAAGGCTTTGAGGTCCGGCAGCTCGTGAAACTCCACGCCGTGAATGGTTTCGTTGCCGCAGATGTGCACATAGCGGCTGTCAGCGCCGATCTGCCAACTGGCGGGTGCAGGCAGGGAGGTAAACCCGTCGGTTTGCGCCGTGGCGGCCACGCGGGCTTGCCCGTATTTGCTGGCCTCCTTGAGCGACTTTTGGCTCCAACTGCCCGTGAGCACAAAGTCCATGGCCCCGCCTTGCGACAGGTTCAGCGGCACGATGGCGTTTTCGGCCAGACCTCCGCCTTGCATGAACAGAATTTTGAAGTGGGCCGGCACCGCAAGCAGCTCGCGCAAGTCTGATTCGGCTTGCTCGTAAATGCTGATGAACTCCTTGCCGCGGTGGCTCATCTCCATCACGCTCATGCCAGAGCCGTGCCAGTCGAGCATCTCGGCCGCAGCTTGGTGCAAAACGGCCTCAGGCATCACAGCCGGGCCAGCCGAAAAATTGAACGCTCGACTCATCCCTTATTCCGCTGCAGGTGCGCCGTCGTCCGTCGATGCATCGGCATCGCTCTCGACGGCGTTTGCGTCGTTTTCCACGATGCGTTGCAGTCCCGACAGTTTGGCACCTTCGTCCAGACCAATGAGCGTGACGCCTTGTGTGGCCCGACCCAGTTCGCGGATCTCGGCCACGCGGGTGCGCACCAGAACGCCCGTGTCGGTGATCAGCATGATCTCGTCATCGGCATGCACCAAAGTCGCAGCGACCACTTTGCCATTGCGTTCTGATTGCTGGATAGCGATCATGCCTTTGGTGCCGCGCCCGTGGCGCGTGTACTCGGTGATGCTGGTGCGTTTGCCGTAACCGTTTTCAGTGGCGGTGAGCACGCTTTGGTTTTCGTCCTCGGCCACCAGCATGGCAATCACGCTCTGGGTCTCTTCGATCATCATGCCGCGCACACCGCGCGCACTGCGACCCAATGGGCGCACATCGTTTTCGTCAAAGCGAACGGCCTTGCCACCGTCGCTGAACAGCATCACATCGTGCTTGCCGTCGGTCAGGGCTGCGCCGATCAGGAAGTCGCCTTCGTCCAGATTGACGGCGATGATGCCGCCCTTGCGCGGGTTCGAAAATTCGTCCAGCGATGTCTTCTTGACGGTGCCCATGGACGTGGCCATGAACACAAACTGGTCGTCGGGGAAATTGCGGGCTTCGCCGGTCAGAGCCAGCACCACGTTGATTTTTTCGCCTTCTTGCAGCGGGAACATGTTCACGATAGGACGACCGCGCGAGCCGCGCGAGCCCGCAGGCACTTCCCAGACTTTGAGCCAATACAAACGGCCCCGGTTGGAGAAGCACAGCAAATAGTCATGCGTGTTGGCGATGAACAGCTGATCGATCCAGTCGTCTTCTTTGGTGACGGCCGCCTGTTTTCCACGCCCACCGCGCTTTTGCGAGCGGTATTCGCTCAGCGGTTGGCTCTTGATGTAACCGCTGTGAGACAAAGTCACGACCATGTCGGTGGGCGTGATCAGGTCTTCGGTGGAGAGGTCTTGGGCACTGTGCTCGATCTCGCTGCGGCGTGCGCCAATCTTGGTCTGGCCGAACTCCTGGCGCACGGTACCCAGCTCTTCGCCAATGATGGTCGACACACGCTCGGGCTTGGCCAGAATGTCCAGCAAGTCCTCGATCTCGGCCATCACTTCTTTGTATTCGGCGACGATCTTGTCTTGCTCCAGCCCGGTCAGGCGCTGCAAGCGCATTTGCAAAATCTCTTGTGCCTGGGTGTCCGACAAGCGGTACAGGCCATCCTGTCCCAAACCATATTCGCGTTCCAGACCTTCGGGACGGTAGTCGTCGGCATTGACCACCGAGCCATCGTCTCGGGCGCGAGTGAGCATGGTGCGCACCATCTGACTGTCCCAGGCGCGGGTCATCAATTCGGTTTTGGCCACGGGAGGGGTGGGGGCTCCGCGGATGATGGCGATGAAGTCATCGATGTTGGCCAAAGCCACCGCCAGACCTTCGAGCACATGGCCACGGTCACGCGCCTTGCGCAGCTCAAACACCGTGCGGCGCGTCACCACTTCACGGCGGTGTTGCAGGAAAACCTGAATCAGGTCTTTCAGGTTGCACAGCTTGGGTTGGCCGTCGATCAGGGCCACCATGTTCATGCCGAAGGTGTCTTGCAGCTGCGTTTGTTTGTACAGGTTGTTCAGCACCACTTCGGGGACTGCGCCGCGCTTGAGCTCGATCACCAGACGCATGCCCGATTTGTCGGATTCGTCCTGGATGTGGCTGATGTCCTCAATTTTCTTTTCGTGCACCAACTCGGCCATGCGCTCTTGCAGGGTCTTTTTGTTGACCTGATAAGGCAGTTCGTCGACCACGATGCACTGCCGCTGGCCTTTGTCGATGTCTTCAAAATGGCACTTGGCCCGCATGACCACGCGGCCGCGTCCGGTGCGGTAGCCTTCCTTGACGCCAGTCATGCCGTAAATGATGGCGCCCGTTGGGAAGTCGGGTGCAGGCACGATTTCCATCAATTCATCGATGGACGCCTCCGGGTTGCGCAGCAGGTGCAGGCAAGCGTCCACCACCTCGTTCAGGTTGTGCGGTGGGATGTTGGTGGCCATGCCCACGGCAATACCGCCCGAGCCATTGATCAGCAGGTTGGGCAGGCGCGAAGGCAACACCAGCGGTTCTTTTTCCGAGCCGTCGTAGTTGGGGCCGAAGTCGACAGTTTCCTTGTCGATATCGCCCAGCATCTCATGGGCGATCTTGGCCAGACGGATTTCGGTGTAACGCATCGCCGCTGCGTTGTCGCCATCGACCGAGCCGAAGTTGCCTTGGCCATCGACCAACATATGGCGCATGGAAAAGTCTTGTGCCATCCGCACAATCGTGTCGTAAACCGACTGGTCGCCGTGCGGGTGGTATTTACCGATCACATCACCCACGATACGGGCCGACTTTTTGTAGGGGCGGTTCCAATCGTTGTTCAACTCGTGCATCGCGAACAAGACCCGACGGTGCACGGGTTTGAGGCCGTCTCGGGCATCGGGCAGGGCGCGACCGACGATCACGCTCATGGCGTAATCGAGGTAGCTGCGCCGCATTTCCTCTTCCAGACTGATGGGCAGTGTTTCTTTGGCGAACTGGGTCATATAAAGAGGGGGGGAGTGACGCTGTGTAAACGGGTCATTTTAGTTGCAAGCCATTGTGGCGTCCATGCAACATTTGTGATGCATTTGGTCAAGAGCCTTGTTGTCAGTCCTGCATTTGACAGACGGGGGCAACGTCTATGGCACAATAAAACGCAACGCATCAGATGACGGTCATTTGATGCGTCCTTTTTACGCAGCGAGTCTGCGGCTTTATCCCTCAAGAGGAAGACCATGAAGAAACTGAACAAAGTGGCAATGTTGTTGGCCTCCGCAGCTCTCGCAACTGCCGCTGGCGCACAAACCGTCGACAACTGGCGCAACGGCACTGGTGAGCTGGTTTGGAAAAACGGTACCAATGAACTGTGCTGGCGCAATGCCAACTGGACCCCAGCCACTGCTGGCCCAGGCTGCGACGGCGCCATCGTTGCTCCTAAAGCTGCTCCAGCGCCTGCAGCTGCTCCTGCTGCACGTCCAGCTCCAGCTCCAGCCGCTGCACCTGCACCCGCCCCACGTCCAGCAGCGCCTGCTCTGCCTCCTGCAGCGGCCACCAAAGTCACTTACGCCGCTGACACCTTCTTCGACTTCGACAAGTCTGTCCTGAAGGCCGAAGGCAAAGCCAAGCTCGACGATCTGGTCGGCAAAGTCAAGGGCATCAACCTGGAAGTCATCATCGCTGTGGGTCACACCGACTCCGTGGGTGCTGACGCTTACAACCAGAAGCTGTCGGTCAAGCGTGCTGACGCTGTGAAGGCTTACTTGGTGTCCAAGGGCATCGAGAAGAACCGTGTTTACACCGAAGGCAAGGGCGAGAAGCAAGCCGTTGCTGACAACAAGACCGCAGCTGGCCGCGCCAAGAACCGTCGTGTTGAAATCGAAGTGGTCGGCACACGCCCCAACCGCTGATCCTTCACCGGATGGCCAAAAAGCCCCAGCAATGGGGCTTTTTTTCGTCTGTCGTTCTTGGCAAGCGCCTGTTCACCGACAATCAGAGCCCATGACTACAAGCACTTCCAACGTTGACCCGGCCGAACTGGCCAAGTTTTCCGACCTCGCCCACCGCTGGTGGGACCCTGAGAGCGAATTCCGCCCCTTGCACCAGATCAACCCGTTGCGACTGGAGTGGATCAACGGCCTGGTCCCCTTGAATGGATTGAATGTGGTGGACATTGGTTGTGGCGGCGGCATTTTGGCAGACGCCATGGCCCGCAAAGGGGCCCAGGTGTTGGGCATCGACCTGGCCACCAAATCCCTCAAAGTGGCCCAGTTGCATGCGCTTGAAGCCGGTACACCCGGCGTCCAATACCGCGAAGTGAGTGCCGAGACCCTGGCCGCAGAAAAACCCGAGCAGTTCGATGTGGTCACCTGTATGGAAATGCTGGAACACGTGCCCGACCCAGCCTCGGTGGTCAAAGCTTGCGCCCAACTGGTCAAACCCGGGGGCTGGGTGTTCTTTTCCACCCTCAACCGCAACCCCAAATCCTTCTTGTTTGCCATCGTCGGTGCCGAATACATTCTGAAGCTGTTGCCCAAAGGCACGCACGAGTTTGCCCGGTTGATCAAACCCAGCGAACTCACCGCTTGGGCGCGCCAAGCTGGGCTGGACGCCCAAGGCTTCAAAGGCATGGAATACAACCCCTTCACCAAAAGGTATTGGCTCAGCCAGGACACCAGCGTCAACTATTTGCTCGCTTGCCGGAAAGCCTGATCCATGTTCCACAACGCTCAAGCTGTCTTGTTTGACCTGGACGGTACTTTGATTGACAGCGCTCCGGATCTGGGTGCTGCCGCAGACAAAATGCGCACCGACCGTGGTTTGTCGTCTCTGCCGCTCGATCACTACCGTCCCATGGCGGGCGCCGGAGCACGCGGCATGCTGGGCATCGCCTTTGGCATGACACCTGAACACCCCGATTTCGAGGTCATGAAGGAGGAGTTCTTCGTCAACTACGAAAACTGCATGACCGAGCGCACCTGCATCTTCGATGGTGTGGTCGACATGATCGCCCGACTGGTTGCGCTAGGTCTGCCTTGGGGTGTGGTCACCAACAAATCCAGTCGTTTCACTGACCCCCTCACGGCGGCCATGCCCCTGTTTGCTACTGCTGGGGCGATCGTCAGCGGCAACACCACGCCGTACGCCAAGCCGCACCCCGAGCCGCTGTTTGAGGCGGCGCGGCGCTTGTCGGTCGACCCGACGCGGTGTGTTTATGTGGGCGATGATGAGCGTGACATCGTCGCCGGCCTGGCCGCGGGCATGGGCACTGTGGCTGCCACCTACGGTTATTTGGGTCAACAGAGTGATATTTCACGCTGGAACGCCCATTTGCACATTGATTCACCGCTGTCGCTCTTGCAATTTCTGCAAAGCGCCTAAAATAGGTCGCTCAGGGGCTGCACTGGTTTCGACATGGGTTCGGACGCGTGGCAGGGC
>CANHUM010000110.1 GCA_947463845.1 Comamonadaceae bacterium | reverse complement strand
TCGTCGACAGGCGCATGCAATTTGAGGCTGGCGTAATAGCTCATCGAGCGGCCCAGCTCCAGCTGCATCTTCATGTCGGCCACGCGGTGGCGCAGGGCCTGGAAGCTGGCAATGGCCACACCAAACTGCTTGCGGGTGTTCATGTAGTCCACGGTGATGGCCAGGGTCTTGTCCATCACACCCACGGCTTCGGCGCAGGTGCAGGCGATTCCAATGTCCACCGCTTCTTCCAAAGCGGTCAGGCCGTTCAGCGTGATGAGTTGTGCGGTGGCTTTGTTGAACACCACTTCGGCGGCGCGAGAGCCGTCTTGCGTGATGTAGGCCTGGGTGCTCACACCGCTGGCAGTGCGCTCGACCAAAAACAAAGCGATCTGGCCGTTCACGGTGGCGGGCACCACGAAGGCATCGGCCTGGTCGCCCACGGCCACCAGGCTCTTGGTGCCCGTCACGGTCCATGCGCCGTTCGACTCGCTGGCCAGCGCTGCGCAACGGCTCAGTTGGTAGCGGGCTGCGCGTTCCTGGTGCGCCAGCACGATGATGGCCTCGCCTGCGGCCATGCGGGGCAGCCAGGCCGCTTGAAGTGCCGCTGGCGCGTGGGTTTGCAGCGTGGCGCTGCACATCAAAGTTTGGGTCAGGGGTTCGAGCACGATGCCGCGCCCGAGTTCTTCCATGGTGACCATGGCCTCGGTCGGGCCCATGCCCATACCGCCGTGGTCTTCGCTCACGTACAGGCCAGTCAGGCCCAGCTCGGCCATTTCGCCATAGGCGGCACGGTCAAAACCGCCAGCGGCGACGATGGCGCGGCGGCGGTCAAAGTCGTAGCCCTTGTCCACCCATTTGCGCACCGCGTCGCGCAACTGTTCCTGGTCGTCAGAAAAATCGAAATCCATGTGTGTCTCCTTAACCCAGAACTGTCTGAGCGACGATATTGCGTTGCACTTCGTTGCTGCCGCCGTAAATGGTGGTCTTGCGCATGTTGAAGTAGTTGGCTGCCAAAGGCGCGTTGGCCAGTGTGCCGCCGGGGAAGTTGCCTTGCCATCCCGCGTCCATGGCTTCAAAGATGTAGGGCAGGGCAAAGGGGCCTGCGGCCTGCATCATCAACTCGCTGTAGCGCTGCTGGATTTCGCTGCCCTTGATCTTGAGCAGGCCCGCGATGTCGAGCGAGTTCTTTCCGGACTTTTCAGCCGACAAGACACGCAACACCAGCATCTCCAGCGCCACGATGTCCACTTCGAGTTTGGCGATTTCGTCGCGGAAACGCAGATCGTCGAACACACCTTCGGCTTTGGCGATGCGTTTGAGGCGCTCCAATTCGCGCTTGGCACGGTTCACGTCGGCGATGTTGGTGCGCTCGTGAGCCAGCAGGTGCTTGGCGTAGTTCCAGCCCTTGTTTTCTTCACCGATCAGGTTTTCAGCGGGCACTTCGACGTTGTCAAACCAGACTTCGTTGACCTCGCATTCGCCGTCCAAAAGCTTGATGGGGCGCACGGTGATGCCAGGCGACTTCATGTCGATCAGCAAAAACGAGATGCCGGTTTGGGGTTTGCCTTCGGTGCTGGTGCGCACCAGGCAGAAGATCCATTCGCCGTACTGGCCCAATGTGGTCCAGGTTTTCTGGCCGTTGACAATGTATTTGTCACCCACGCGCTCGGCGCGGGTCTTGAGGGACGCCAGATCCGAGCCGGAGCCCGGTTCGCTGTAGCCCTGGCTCCACCAGACTTCACCGCTGGCGATGCCGGGCAAAAAGCGTTTTTGTTGCTCGGCATTGCCAAAAGCCATGATCACCGGGGCCACCATCACAGGGCCGAAAGGCACGACACGGGGGGCACCGGCCAGCGCGCATTCTTCTTCGAACAAATGCTTTTGCACAGCAGTCCAGCCCGGCCCCCCAAACTGGGTGGGCCAGCCCCAACCCAGCCAGCCTTTTTGGCCCAGGATCTTGGCCCAGCGCTGCATGTCGTCACGTGTCAGGCGCATGGCGTTGTGCACTTTGTGCGAAATGTCAGCGGGCAAGTTTGCCTTGACCCAGGTACGGATCTCATCGCGGAACGCGAGCTCTTCGGGGGTGAATGCCAAATCCATGGGGTGTTCTCTCAAAATCAAACGACCGTGCTTTTTATCATGTGCAGCGCTGCGTGGCTTGTCCTTGGTGCGACAAATGCAGGCAAGCCTTGTCCCTGCAGGGATAATTCAGTCCCTCATGAGAAACATCGTCATCTTGATTTCGGGTTCTGGCTCGAACATGGCGGCCATTGTTCGTGCCGCAGAACAGGGCCGCTGGGCGCATCACCTGAACGCCCGGGTGGCCGCCGTGCTGAGCAACCGGGCCGATGCGCAAGGCCTGACCTTGGCCCAAGCCCACGGCATTCCCACGGCCGTGCTGGACCACAAAGCCTTTGCCAGCCGGGAAGACTTTGATGCAGCCTTGATGGCCGAAATCGACCGGCATGCGCCCACTTTGGTGGTGCTGGCGGGTTTCATGCGCATTCTGACCCCCGGTTTTGTGGCGCATTACGCCGGGCGGTTGCTCAACATCCATCCGTCCTTGTTACCCGCTTTCCCGGGGCTGAACACGCACCAGCGGGCGATCGAAGCAGGTTGCCGCTTTGCTGGAGCCACAGTGCACCAGGTCACGGCCGAGCTGGACCACGGCGCCATCCTGTCGCAGGTGGTGGTGCCAGTGCTGGCGGATGACACACCCGACACTTTGGCGGCTCGGGTACTGAGCCAGGAACACCTGATTTATCCGCAGGCGATCGCGCACTTCTTGGCTTAATCGCCAATGCGTTCAAAGCGCGGTTGAACTTTCCCATCGAACTCGGCCACTTCGGCAAACATCCCGGCGGGCCGCACCCACAGGCCCTGTTCACCATACAGCGCCTGGTACAGCGTCATGGGCTGCAGGTCTTCGCTGTGGCGCACTGTGCCCAGTACACGGTATTGGCCGCCTTTGTAGTGGCGGTACAGGCCTTTGGGCGTTTCGATCAGGGGAGGCAAATCTTCGGACATGGGTTTTCTGGAGCGGGTTTTGTCGCGGTTTGAGGTGGGCGTTGGGATGGGACAATACACCCTATGCATCCAAAAGCCCTTTTAGACGCCTGCGCCGATCTGGTCAGGCTGGTTCTCCAATTTGAACACCCGGCCGATGCCGTGGTGTCGCGCTATTTCCGCGAACACCGCTCTTTGGGCCCACGCGAACGCGCCACCCTGGCTGAAACCGCTTTTGCCGTGTTGCGCAAAAAGCTGCTGTTCGAACAACTGGCCCGCTCTGGTTCGGGCGCCAAAGAGCGCAAGTTGGCGATTCTGGGCTTTTTTGGCCCGCGCGATTTTCTCGCCTCAGCGTTGAGCGACACTGAAAAGAAATGGCTGGCCACTTGCGATGCCATTCCGGCCGATGCCCTGATGGCACCACACCGCCACAACCTGCCCGATTGGATGGCGCAAGCCCTGCAAGCCCAATTGGGTGACGACTTCTGGGACCTGGCCGAACACTTGCAGCAACCGGGTACGCTGGACTTGCGCGTGAACATGTTGCAAGCCAAGCGCAGCGAGATCCAAAAAGAATTGACCCAAGCGGGTATGGCTTGCGAGCCAACGCCTTATTCGCCCTGGGGTCTGCGCTTGCAGGGCAAGCCCGCTTTGCAAAAGACCGATGCCTTCACCCGTGGCGCCATCGAGGTGCAGGACGAGGGCTCGCAGCTGCTGGCCTTGCTGTTGGATGCGCACCGAGGTGAGATGGTGGTGGACTTTTGCGCGGGCGCCGGCGGTAAAACCCTGGCGCTGGGCGCGGCCATGCGCAGCACGGGCCGTTTGTACGCGTTTGACGTGTCGGGCCACCGGCTGGATGCGCTCAAACCCCGCATGGCCCGCAGCGGCCTGTCGAATGTGCACCCGGCGGCCATTGCGCATGAGCGCGATGACCGCGTCAAGCGCCTGGCGGGCAAGATCGACAGGGTGCTGGTCGATGCGCCTTGCTCGGGCCTGGGCACCTTGCGCCGCAACCCCGACTTGAAATGGCGGCAAAAACCACAAGCTGTGCAGGAGTTGACCGAAAAGCAGCAAGCCATCCTGCAAAGCGCTTCGCGCATGGTCAAGTCGGGTGGCCGCTTGGTGTATGCCACCTGCAGCGTGTTGCCCGAGGAAAACGAGCGGATTGCGCAAGCTTTCAGCGCTGCCAACCCGGACTTTGTGCCTCTGAATGTGGCCCAAGAGCTCGATCGACTCAAGGTGCCCCATGCCGCCAGTCTGTGCTCACCGGCCCCATCGGGCGATGCCCATGCGAACGACACCGCAAGTGGCCAGTTTTTGAGGTTGTGGCCGCATCGCCATGCCACAGATGGGTTTTTTGCCGCCGCCTGGGTCAGGAAGTGATTTTTCTGGTCCATCTGGTTTGAAATCGGTCGAAACAGCTGTCCTTTTGGGGCTGGAAAACTTAGAATCGACGAGTTGCCTGAAATCAGGCGTCAGTAGAAAGACGAACTCATGTTGCTGCCTGATTGGGCTTTTCTGGATGCGACCATTCATTGGATGGGCCACGGCCTGTTCGACTTGGCCTGGTGGCAAATGGTGTTGATCACTTTGGCCCTGACCCACGTCACCATCGCCAGCGTCACCATTTTCCTGCACCGTCACCAGGCGCACCGCGCCTTGGACTTGCACGCCATCCCTTCGCACTTTTTCCGTTTTTGGCTTTGGCTGACCACTGGCCAAGTGACCAAGGAATGGGCGGCCATTCACCGCAAGCACCACGCCAAGTGCGAGCAGGCCGAAGACCCCCACAGCCCCCATGTGCACGGCATCAAAACCGTGTTATTCACGGGCGCAGAGTTGTACCGCAAGGAATCCAAGAACAAGGAAACCCTGCAGCGCTTTGGTCATGGCACGCCTGACGATTGGATCGAGCGCAACCTGTACACCCGATTTTCCTGGCAAGGCGTGGCCCTGATGTTGATCATCGACGTGGCGCTTTTTGGTTTCATTGGCTTGACCGTCTGGGCCGTGCAAATGGCCTGGATTCCGATCACGGCCGCCGGCATCATCAACGGCGCAGCGCACTACTGGGGTTACCGCAACTTTGAAGCGCACGACGCCAGCACCAACATCTCCCCCTGGGGCATCCTGATTGGTGGTGAAGAGTTGCACAACAACCACCACACTTACCCCACATCGGCCAAGTTGTCGGTCAAGCCCTACGAGTTCGACATCGGCTGGTTGTACATCCGTGTGCTCGAAACCCTGGGCATGGCCACCGTCAAGAAAACACCTCCCCGTCTGGCTTATGGCGACATCCGTCCTGTGGCCGACGAGAAGACCCTGGAAGCCCTGATCGCCAACCGCTACGAAGTGATGGCAGGTTATGCGCGCAACGTGAAAATCGTCATGCAGCAGGAGGCGGCCAAGCTCAAGCTCGACGCCAGTGTGTTGCAGGCGGCTCAACGCTGGTTGCACCGCGATGCGGCCAAGGTGCCTGTTGCTGCGCAAGCCCAACTCAAGCAAGCCCGCGCTGCCAGTCCGGTGCTCGACAAGATGGTGCAAATGCGCGAAGAGCTGAGCCAGATTTGGCTCAACACTTCGCATTCACGTGAGCAATTGGCCGCCGACCTGCAGGCCTGGTGCCGCCGTGCCGAAGAAAGTGGCATCGCCGCCTTGCGTGACTTCTCTGTGAAGCTGAGAGCGGTACGTCAGCCGGCCTGATGGGCCTCGGCACCATGACAAAAGGGCCTTCGGGCCCTTTTGTCATGGTGCCGTTGCGTGGCCTTGCTTTTTGGCGCTGAATCTGACAACAAAAAACCCGCCAGAGGCGGGTTTTTTGTTGAAGGTGAAGGGCCGAATCACTTCAGCTTGATTTCCTTGTATTCCACGTGCTTACGAGCTTTGGGGTCGAACTTCATGATCGACATTTTCTCGGGCATGGTTTTCTTGTTTTTGCTGGTCGTGTAGAAGTGACCTGTGCCGGCTGTGGATTCCAGCTTGATTTTTTCGCGTCCGCCTTTGGTTGCCATGGTGTATGACTCCTAATGTTCTGGGTTTAGGCTTGACCGCGTGCGCGCAGGTCTGCGAGCAC
>CANHUM010000109.1 GCA_947463845.1 Comamonadaceae bacterium | reverse complement strand
GAGCATGACCGCGCTGGCCACATGACCGATGGGCCGATCGGCCGCCTTTTTGAGGATGGTGACCATGCGTGTGAAGTGCAGCAGTATCCACATGACCACTCCACCCACGGCCAGGGCAATGCCTGCCCATTGGAAGGCCTGCCAGGCCCCCACAGTGAAGACGATGATCGCCAGAGGCGCGATGATTTTGGTGAAATTCATGGGGGCCGATTGTGCCTTGTCCGGGTGCTGATCAATCCAGTCCTCGCACGACCTGCATGGCTTCTTCGATGCGCTCCACCGGGTAGATCGTCAGACCTTCGAAGGCCTTGTCATTTTTCTTGGGGGCGTTGGCCTTGGGCACCACCGCCACCTTGAAGCCGAGCTTGGCAGCCTCTTTCAGGCGGTCTTGCCCGCGTGGTGCTGGGCGCACTTCACCGGCCAAGCCCACTTCACCAAAGGCGATGAAGCCTTTGGGCAAGGCTTTGCCGCGCAAGCTGCTGGTGATGGCCAGCATCACCGCCAAGTCGGCGGCCGGTTCGCTGATGCGCACGCCGCCCACCGCGTTCACGAACACATCCTGGTCCATGCAAGCCACACCCGCGTGACGGTGCAGCACCGCCAGCAGCATGGCCAGACGGTCGCGTTCCAGGCCCACAGACAGACGCCTTGGCGAGGGGCCGCCGCTGTCCACCAGGGCTTGAATCTCCACCAGCAAAGGCCTGGTCCCTTCGAGCGTGACCATCACGCAGCTGCCGGGCACCGGTTCGGCATGCTGGCTCAAGAAGATGGCGCTGGGATTGCTCACACCCTTGAGGCCTTTTTCGGTCATGGCGAACACGCCAATTTCGTTCACGGCACCAAAGCGGTTCTTGATGGCGCGGATCAGGCGGAAGTTGGAGTGCGTATCGCCTTCAAAGTACAGCACCGTGTCCACCATGTGTTCCAGCACGCGTGGGCCGGCCAGCGCCCCTTCCTTGGTGACATGGCCCACCAGCACGATGGTGGTGCCAGTGGCTTTGGCGGTGCGCGTGAGGTGCGCCGCGCATTCGCGCACCTGCGCCACCGAGCCAGGCGCGCTGGTCAATTGGTCCGAATACACCGTCTGGATCGAGTCGATGATGGCGATGTGGGGTTGGCGTGCCTGCAAGGTGTGCAGGATTTTTTCGAGCTGGATTTCGGGCAGCACCGGCACCTGCGAGTCGGGCAAGCCCAAACGGCGCGAGCGCATGGCCACTTGCGCACCGCTTTCTTCGCCCGTCACATACAGGGTGTTCATGCCGCCGCGCTGCAAGGCGTCCACCGCCTGTAACAGCAAGGTGGATTTGCCGATGCCCGGGTCGCCGCCAATCAGCACCACACCGCCCTCGACCATGCCACCGCCCAGCACGCGGTCGAGCTCGTCAATGCCCGTGGGGTGGCGGTCAAAGTCGGCTGCTTCGATGTCGGAGAGCGCCAGCACTTCGCTGGACGGTGCCAGGGCCTGGTACTGCGCCGAGCCCAGTCGGTTCTTGCCGCCGCCGGCGACTTCGGCCGCGCTTTCGATCAGGGTGTTCCAAGCGTTGCAGCTGGGGCATTTACCCATCCAGCGTGTGCTGGTGCCGCCGCATTCGGTGCAGGTGAATATCGATTTGTCTTTGGCCATAAGGAGAGATTGTGCCTTTGGCCGGGTTCGTTCGAGCGGTCAGTCACAGCCCATCAGGGCATGGATTGCCAGGCGTTCACAAAGTCGCGGGTGATCTCTGTGGCGCTAAGGCTTCGCGCAGATTGGGCGTTTTGGCCTGACCAAAGGGGCGTGAAATCGGTCAAGCCTTGGGCCTCTGCCGCAGCGCGCAAAGGGGCGATGCCCGCGGTAGCCAAGGGGAATGCCGGTGCGGCTTTGTTCAGCGCCCCCAGTTCGGTCATCAGGCGGTTGACAATGCCGCGAGCCGGGCGGCCGCTGAACAAGTTGGTCAACGCCGTGTGCTGGGCAGCGGGCGATTGCAAAGCGGCCCGGTGCAGGGCGCTGGTGGTGGCCTCGTGGCTGCACAAATAAGCCGTGCCAATTTGTACACCCGCCGCGCCCAGGACCTTGGCGGCCACCACCGCCTGGGCCGATCCAATGCCGCCCGCAGCGATCACGGGTATTTGAACGGCCTGAGCGATTTGGGGCAGCAGCGCCAATGTGCCCATCTGGGTGCTCAAGTCATCGGTCAAAAACATGCCCCGATGCCCCCCGGCCTCCAGCCCTTGTGCAATCACGGCATCGGCACCATGCGCCTGCAACCACAGGGCTTCTGGCACCGTGGTGGCCGATGACAACACCAGGCTGCCCCAGCCTTTCACGCGCGCCAACAAATCGGGCGCAGGCAGGCCGAAGTGAAAGCTGACCACTGCGGGTTGAAAGGTCTCCAGCACATCCGCACTGTCGTGGCCAAAGGGGACTCGGCCAGGGCCGTTGGGCATGGCGGCAGGGTCCAGGCCCATTTCCCGGTAGTAGGGTGACAGGGCTTGCTCCCAAGCAGCTTGCCGCGCCGAGTCGGAAGGTGGCGGTGTATGGCAAAAAAAGTTGACGTTGTAAGGCTGGTCGGTGGCCGCGCTCAGCGCCTGCAGTTCGGCTTGCAGGCTTTCGGGGGTGAGCATGGCCGCGGCCAATGAGCCCAGACCACCGGCCTCGCAGACGGTAGCCGCCAGGCGGTGGTTTTGTACCCCGGCCATGGGGGCCTGAATCACGGGCCCGCCCAAGCGGGAAAGCAGATCGGCGAAAGTCATCGGGATGAACCTTACTCGAGAGACCTGCATCTTATGAGATGGACCGGCTCAGTGGTTGGCCTGCCCCGCCAAGCGAAAACCCTGATGACAGACGGCCTTCATTCATTTAACATGTTAAATAAATGAGCGCTTCCACTTCTTTTGCCCATCGCAACCTGCCCCGCCTTTTGCTGGAGGCTCGGGAGGCTGTCATGTTGCATACCCGCCCCAGTCTGCGTGCGCATGGCTTGTCCGACCAGCAGTGGCGCGTGCTGCGTGTGCTGGGCGAGCATGCCCATGAGCGCGGCGGCATCGAGACCGGGCGCGTGGCCAGTGAGGCCTATTTGCTCGGCCCCAGCCTCACCGGGGTGCTGACACGCATGGAGCGCAACGGCTTGATTGAGCGCCAGCGCTGTGTGCAAGATGCCAGGCGCACGGTGGTGCGGGCCACTGCGGCGGGTCTGACCAAGGTGCAGGCCTTGTCCCAAACCATCGAGGCGCACTATGTCTGGATGGAGCAGCACCTGGGCAAAGCCCAGCTGACCCGCTTGTACGACTTGCTGGACCAACTGATTGCACTGGAAGTCCCTGAGGCCGATGCCACAGTGCCTGATGACGAGAACACAGAGGGATAAAGCATGCAAACCGTTCGCCCACCGCACCAGCCTTGGCAGCCCCAGGGCACGGTGTATGGCACTTTGCTCAACTTTCGCCGCGAGTGGGACCTGTGGGCCCCGCGCATGACGCAAGACCCGCACAAAGCCGCGCCCCAAGCGCCGGTGCTTTATGTCAAGACCGCCAACACTTTCAGCCCCGCCGGGCAGGACCTGCTGCTGCAAGATGGCGTGAACGAGGTCGACATTGGCGCAACGCTGGGTCTGGTGATGGGGGATGACGGTCAGGTGGCCGGTGGCGTGCTGATGAACGATTGGTCTGTGCCGCACGCGAGTTATTACCGCCCCCCGGTCAAGTTTCGGTGTCGCGATGGCTTTTTGGGCTTGCCACCGCAGGTCACACTGGGTCAGCTGCAAGACTGGGCAGCGCTGCAGATCATGGTGCGCCGCAATGGCGAGCTCGTGCAGACCGTTCAACTCAGTGATCTGATGCGCGACCTGCCCACCTTGTGGGCAGATGTGGGCGAGTTCATGACGCTGCAGCCCGGTGACGTGCTCATGGTCGGGACTGACTGCCTGCCCGATGGCACACGGCCACGCGCCAAGGCGGGAGATTGGGTGGAAATTTCCGCGCATGGCTTCACTGCGGTGAGCACCCAAGTGAAAGGTCAGGCATGAAACACGCACGCATCGCCTGGTCCGGGGCCATCCAGCAAGCTGTGGAATCCGAGGGTCAGCTGCTGATCACCCAGGGCCCGCACAAGGGCCATCGTGTGAACTTTGACCAAGTCATCTGGTTGCCCCCGCTGGCGCCCGTGCCGCAAGCCCGAACGGTGATCGCGCTGGGCCTGAACTACGCAGACCATGCCAAAGAACTCGCCTTCAAAGCCCCCGAAGAGCCGCTGGCCTTCATCAAGGGAGAAGCCTCGCTGATCGGTCACCAAGCGTTCACCAAGCGCCCGCATGACGTGGCCTACATGCACTACGAGTGCGAGCTGGCCGTGGTGATCGGTCGCACCGCACGCCACGTGAAGAAGGCCGATGCGTATGACTTCATTGCGGGTTACACCGTGGCCAACGACTACGCCATCCGCGACTATCTGGAAAACTGGTACCGCCCCAATTTGCGCGTGAAAAACCGCGACACTTGCACACCCATCGGCCCCTGGCTGGTTGACGCTGTGGATGTGCCCAACCCGATGGCGCTGAAACTGCAGACCACTGTCAACGGCCAGGTCACACAAAGCGGCAGCACCGCCGACATGATTTTCGATGTGCCCACCCTCATCGAATATTTCAGCAGCTTTATGACGCTGCAGCCTGGCGATCTGATCCTGACCGGTACGCCTGACGGGATCGTGAACGTGAACCCCGGCGACGTGGTGGTCACCGAGATCGAAGGCATCGGGGCGCTGACCAACACCCTCGTGAAAGCATGAACATGAAAATCGACCACCTCATCAATGGCACCCAAGTCGCGGGCCGCGATTACTTCGAGACCGTTAACCCCGCCACGCAAGAGGTACTGGCCGAAGTCGCCTCGGGCGGCGAAGCAGAAGTGAACGCCGCCGTTGCCGCCGCCAAAGCCGCCTTCCCCAAATGGGCCAACATGCCCGCCACCGAGCGCGCCAAGATCATGCGCAAGCTGGGCGACCTGATCACGAAGCACGTGCCTGAAATCGCTGAAACGGAGACCCGTGACTGCGGCCAGACCATCAGCCAGACCGGTAAGCAGCTGGTGCCGCGCGCGGCCGACAACTTTCACTACTTTGCCGAAATGTGCACCCGCGTGGACGGCCACACCTACCCCACGCCCACGCACCTGAACTACACGCTGTTTCACCCTGTCGGGGTATGCGCGCTCATCAGCCCCTGGAACGTGCCCTTCATGACCGCCACCTGGAAGGTCGCGCCGTGCCTGGCCTTTGGCAATACCGCCGTGCTCAAGATGAGCGAACTTTCACCCCTGACCGCTGCCCGTCTGGGCGAGCTGGCGCTGGAGGCGGGCGTGCCTGCAGGTGTGCTGAATTTGGTGCACGGCTACGGCAAGGAAGCGGGCGAGCCCCTGGTGTCGCACCGCGATGTGCGCGCCATCAGCTTTACAGGCTCCACCGTCACGGGCAACCGCATCGTGCAAAGCGCTGGCCTCAAGAAGTTCAGCATGGAGCTCGGCGGCAAGAGCCCGTTTGTGATTTTTGAAGACGCCGATCTGGACCGCGCATTGGACGCCGCCATCTTCATGATCTTCAGCAACAACGGCGAGCGCTGCACGGCAGGCAGCCGTATCTTGGTGCAGCAAAGCATCTATGCCGACTTTGCGGCCAAGTTTGCCGAGCGCGCCAAGCGCATCACCGTGGGCGATCCCCTCGATGAGAAAACCATTGTCGGCCCGATGATCAGCCAAGCTCACCTGGCCAAGGTGCGCAGCTACATCGAACTCGGCCCCAAAGAGGGTGCGACGATGCTGTGCGGCGGTTTGGACAAACCCGCTGATGCCGCCGACCTGCCCGCCCATGTCAAGCGCGGCAACTTCGTCTGGCCCACCGTGTTCGCCGATGTCGACAACCGCATGCGCATCGCTCAAGAAGAAATCTTTGGCCCCGTGGCCTGCCTGATTCCCTTCAAGGACGAGGCTGACGCCATTGAAAAAGCCAACGACATCGACTATGGCCTCTCCAGCTACGTCTGGACCGAAAACATCGGCCGCGCCCACCGTGTGGCCGCAGCGGTGGAAGCCGGCATGTGCTTCG
>CANHUM010000108.1 GCA_947463845.1 Comamonadaceae bacterium | reverse complement strand
TCGGGGTCGCGGATCGTCAGGTGGCCGGCAAATCCGTAGTCCAGCCCGGCGCGAGCAAAGGCCCGGCAAGCTCCGGCCAGGCGTTCTTTGAGGTATTGGCGATGCTGTGCATGGTTGTCAAAAGTGGGGATGCCCGGAAACAACAGGCCGGGCTGTTCGGGTTGGTAGATCGACACCTTGGGCTCGGTCAGCGGATCAAAGCGGTGTTCGGTCGGCAAAAAATGGTTGGAGGTCATGGGTGGGTCCAAAAAAGCCAAAGGGTTCGAAAACCTGATATTCGCCCGATTCGGACTGCCTTGACAAACGGTGAATGCTCATGGAAACATGAGCTCAATTCATCTGAAAATCACTTGCATGAGAAATCTTCCGCCTTTGGCCCGTTTGCGCACCTTCGAGGCGGCCGCCCGGTTGCAGAGTTTTGCTTTGGCCGCGCAAGAGCTGCACCTGACGCCTTCGGCCATCAGCCACCAGATTCGCGACTTGGAAAAGTATTTTGGGCGGTCGCTGTTTGAACGCAGCCATCGCCAGGTGCAGACCACGCGGGAGGGGCAGCGGTTGTTTGAGAGTCTGGACCGTTTGTTTGGCGCACTGGAAGCCAGTTGCGCCGAGGTGCAGTTGCCCACACAGGAGCAGGTGCTGGCGGTGCACTGCGCGCCCAGCCTGGCGCTCAAGTGGTTGGGTCCGCGCTTGCCCGGCTTCATGGCCTTGCACCCAACCGTGAACATCCGACTGACCACGGGCGCTGAGCCCTTGGATTTGGGGGCGCAGCGCGAAATCGATGTCTCCATCGCCTACGGCCCGCCACGCCTCAGCGCGGGGCTTGATGTCTGCGCCTTGGGCGACGAGCACATCGCCCCGCTGGTGGCCGCACACTTGTTGCAGCACGACGAGCCGCCCGAGCAGCTGCTGGCCCGATGGCCTTTGATCGATTCGCAGCTCAGCCCCGTGGGCTGGCCGCAATGGTTTGCCTTTCACGAGCTTCAGATGCCGGTTCGGCCCCGGCCGTCTTTTGACCGTGCGGCCATGGCGATTGCGGCGGCGGTCGATGGCATGGGGGTGGCGCTGGAGAGTACGCGCTTGGCCGCCCGTGAGATCGAGCGCGGCGAGCTGGTGGTGTTGGGTGCAGAGCGCTGGCCTGCCTTGGTGCGCCCGGTGCATTTCATGAGCGTGCGCCACACCGACCGCGCACGCGGCGACACAGCAGCCTTTGTGCAGTGGGTGCAGGCGCAGGCGGGGCTCGGTGATTCAACGCCTTGAGGACACCCAAATCCCCCCCACAATCAGCCCAAAGGCCGCCAGGTGGTACAGCTGCGGCAACTCGCCTAAAAACGCTGCCGAAAAGATGGCTGCAAACAGCGGCGTGAGGTTGGCAAAAAAGCCTGCCACTGCGGGGCCTGCCTGCTGGATGCCCAGGCCCCAGCAACGGTAGGCCAGCACGGCCGGGCCCACGGCCACAAAGGCCAGCGCACTGACCAGCGGCCAGCCCCAGGTGATGTGGGCATCGGTCAGCCCCCACTCCAGCCCCGCAAACAGGCCGGACCAGGCCAAGCCGAACACCACTTGCGCCAGCAAAAACGCGGCCCAGTCGTTGCGGATGGCCTCGGGCTCGTCTTTGCGCGTCAGCATCCAGCTGTACCAGGACCAGCAGGCCGTGGCCAACAGGATGAACAAATCGCCCACGACCAAGCGCACTGCCAACAGCTGGGCCCAGTCGCCCCGAGACAAGACCACCAGCACGCCCACAATGGACAGCACGGCCCCGTACATCTGGGCGCGTCGCACCGGCGCCTGAAAAAACAGCGCGCCAATGGCCAACATCCACACCGGGCCGCTGGCGGCCACCAGGGTCACGTTGAGCGGGGTGGAGGTTTGCAGCGCCAGGTATTGCAGCGCGTTGTAGCAGCCCACACCCAGCAAACTGAGCAGGGCAAAGCGCCGCCAGTGCGCCCACAGGCCGCTGCTGCGCCGCAAGACCCATGCGGCCAGCGGCAACAAGATGAACAAGGCCACGGCCCAGCGCAAAAAATTGAGCGTGATGGGTGGCACCAGGGTGTTGACCAGGCGGCCCACCACCGCATTGCCAGCCCACAGCAAAGGGGGGACGGTCAGCAGCAGGGCGGTGACAGGCGAGAGTTTTTGAGACATGCCGAACTGTATCGGCATTCGGGTTTTCCCGCTGTCGCCCAACTGTCGCGCATCTGTCCCCGCTGCCTGCTGGGGGACGCGATTCGTGGCAAAGTCACGCATCTGAAACCATTGTCCCTACAGGAGATTCCCATGAGCCTTGCAGTCCAGATCGACCACAACGGTGGTCCCGAAGTCATGAAGCTGGTCGATGTCACGGTGGGTGAACCTGGCCCCGGCGAGATCCGCATTCGCCACAAGGCCATCGGTCTGAACTTCATCGACGTGTACCAGCGCAGCGGTTTGTACCAGCTGCCCATGCCCCTCAAATTGGGCATGGAAGCGTCGGGTGTGGTCGAAGCTGTGGGCCAGGGCGTGACGCACCTGAAGGTGGGTGACCGCGCAGCGTACGCCAGCCAGCCGCCCGGCAGCTACTGCGAAGTGCGCGTGATGCCCGCCAAGTGCGTGTGCAAGTTGCCCGATGCGATCTCGTTCGAGACGGGCGCGGCCATGATGCTCAAGGGCTTGACGGCGCAATATTTGCTCAAGCGCACTTTGCCCCAAGGCGGCTTGAAAGTCGGAGACTTTGTGTTGTTCCATGCCGCTGCCGGTGGTGTGGGTCTGATCGCTTGCCAGTGGGCCAAAGCGCTGGGTTTGCGCCTGATCGGCACCGCAGGCAGCGACGCCAAGTGCGCATTGGCAAAAGCCAATGGCGCCGAGTTCTGCATCAACTATTCCACAGAAGACTTCCAGGCCAAGGTGAAAGAAATCACGGGTGGCGCGGGCGTCAAGGTGGTGTACGACTCGGTGGGCAAAGACACCTGGGACAAGTCACTGGACTGCCTGGCACCTTTTGGCCTGATGGCGAGTTTTGGCAATGCTTCAGGCGCAGTGGCTCCGTTTGCGCCGGGCATTCTTGGCCCCAAGGGCTCGATTTATGTCACGCGCCAGACCCTGTTCAGCCACATCACCACCCGCGAAAACACGCAGGCCATGGCCGACGATTTGTTTGAAGCGGTGACCAGCGGTAAGGTGAAGATCCACATCGAGCAGACCTTTCCGCTGGCGCAGATTCAGGACGCGCACATCGCCCTGGAAGCCCGCAAGACCACAGGCTGCACCATCATCACCTTGTGATGTGTGGCATCGGTGCTTGCGCACCGAATGCGGGTGTCCTTGAATGAAAAAACCGCTGACTTTGGAAGGTCAGCGGTTTTTTTTAAGGAGCTGTTGAATGCTCAAGCGGCCAGTTTGGCCTTGGGCGCAATCGTTTCGAGCGCTTCGCGCAAAATTTGCAAGGTGCGCGGAACCTCGTGCCATTTGTCCAAGCCAAACAAGCCCATGCGGAAGGTGCGGAAGTCGGCCGGTTCGTCACACTGCAGCGGCACGCCTGCAGCGGTTTGCAAGCCCAGCGCCAGAAATTTCTTGCTGCTCTGGATGTCCGGGTCGGTGGTGTAGCTCACCACCACGCCGGGGGCTTCAAAGCCAGGCGCGGCCACGCTGGGGAAGCCGTGCTCCAAAAGCAATGAACGCACCTGGCGGCCCAGCGCCACTTGTTCTTCGCGCACCTTGGCAAAGCCATAGGCTTCGGTCTCCAGCATGGCTTCTTGCAGGCGCAGCAAGGCGTCGGTGGGCAAGGTGGTGTGGTACATGTGACCACCGCCCTCATAGGTTTCCATCACCTGCAGCCACTTTTTGAGGTCCATCGCAAAGGTGGTGCTGGTGGTGCTGTCAATGGCTTGTCGGGCACGTTCGCTCATCATGACCATGGCGCAGCAGGGTGAGCTGCTCCAGCCTTTTTGTGGGGCAGAAATCAGCACGTCCACACCCGTGGCCTTCATGTCCACCCACATCGCACCAGAGGCAATGCAGTCCAGCACAAACAGACCGCCCACCGCGTGCACGGCATCGGCCACGGCTTTGAGGTAGTCATCGGGCAGGATCATGCCCGCGGCGGTTTCGACGTGCGGGGCAAACACCAGCGCGGGCTTTTCTGCGGCAATGGCGGCTTTGACTTCTTCGATGGGCGCAGGCGTCCAGGCCGCTTGTGAGCTTTCGGACACACGGCGGGCCTTGAGCACGCTGTGGCTCTTGGGGATCTGGCCCATGTCAAAAATTTGTGTCCAGCGGAAGCTGAACCAGCCGTTGCGGAGCACCATGACGTGCCGGCCTGTGGCGAACTGGCGTGCCACCGACTCCATGCCGAAGGTGCCACTGCCGGGGACCAGAGCGACCGAATGGGCCCCATAGACGTTTTTGAGCATGCGCGAGATGTCGGTCATCACGCCGCCAAAGCGCTTGGACATGTGGTTCAGGGCACGGTCGGTGTAAACCACCGAAAACTCAAGCAGACCATCGGGGTCAATGTGGGGCAGCAATCCGGGCATGGGTGACTCCGTTTTTTCAATCAGGGCTGAAAGCTTACCCGAGTTCAGCGTCCGCGTCGCACCCGCAGGATTTCGTCCAGGATCAGCAGGGCTGCGCCCACAGTGATGCCGGCATCGGCCACGTTGAAGGCCGGGAAGTGCCAGGTGCCCCAGAAAAAGTCGAGAAAGTCGACCACGTAGCCGTGCAGCAGGCGGTCCACCACGTTACCAATGGCACCGCCCAAGATCAGCGAGATGGCCAGGCTGAAGAGTTTCTGACCGGCATGCGAGCGCAGCATCCAGACCATGAAGACGGCCGCCACCACCCCAATGCCGGTGAAGAACCAGCGCTGCCAGCCGCCTGCTCCTGCCAGAAATGAAAATGCCGCGCCGTGGTTGTGCACCCGCACCAAATTGAAGAACGAGGTGATGGGGGTGCTGTCGCCCAGCTGGAAAGCGCCGAGCACCAGCACCTTGGTGAACTGGTCGATCAGCAGCACCAGCAGGGCGATGCCCAGCCAGAGGGTCATACCCTGGCTTTTGCCGGAGCCGCCTTTGCCGAATTTTTTGCTGCTGGCCATGGGCTTGACTTGCCTTTCGTGGTGATGACGTTCAGGCGACCAGACGGGTTTCGCCAGCACCGTGCAGGTTGCTCACGCAGCGCCCGCAAATGGTGGGGTGAGCGCCGTCGTGGCCCACATCGTCGGCGTAATGCCAGCAGCGCTCGCATTTGGTGGCCTGGCTGGCTGATACGTGCACCGCCAGTGTTTCGCCTGCCTGCAAGGTGACCTTGGAGGTGATGAACACGAACTTGATGTCGGCGCCCAGGCTGGCCAGCAAGGCATGGTCAGCAGCAGGTGCAGTCAATGTGATTTCGGCTTGCAGTGAGGCGCCCACCTGACCGGTGGTGCGCAGGTTTTCGATGTCCTTGTTCACCAGATCGCGGATTTCGCGGATGCGGCTCCATTTGGCCAGCAGCGCTTCATCGGCCACGCCGAAGTCGCCGAAGGTTTCCAGGAAGATGGATTCGGACTTGCCGAAAGTGCTCCAGGCTTCTTCGGCCGTGAAGGACAGGAAAGGGGCCATCCAGCGCAGCATGCCGTGGGTGATGCGGTACAGCGCTGTTTGGGCGCTGCGGCGGGCCAGCGATTTGGGCGCTGTGGTGTAGAGGCGGTCTTTGAGAACATCCAGATAAAACGCGCCCAGGTCTTCCGAGCAATAGATTTGCAGCTTGGAGACCACAGGGTGAAATTCATAGGCGTCAAAGTGGGCACGGATATCGGCCTGCAACTGGGCGGCGCGGGCCAGCGCAAAGCGGTCGATTTCCAGCAGCTGGTCGTCGGGCACGCTGTCTGCAGCGGGGTCGAAGTCACTCACGTTGGCCAACAAGAAGCGCAGCGTGTTGCGGATGCGGCGGTAGGCATCCACCACGCGGGCCAGAATCTTGTCGTCGATGTTCAGGTCACCCGAGTAGTCGGTGCTGGCCACCCACAGACGCACGATCTCGGCGCCCATCTTGGCGTTGATGGTTTGCGGCTCGACGGTGTTGCCCAAGCTCTTGCTCATCTTGCGGCCTTGGCCGTCGGTGGCAAAGCCGTGGGTCAGCAGGCCCCGGT
>CANHUM010000107.1 GCA_947463845.1 Comamonadaceae bacterium | reverse complement strand
CCACGGCCAGGACGGCCTGCTGGACGAATCCGGCTATATCCTGAACGACGAAACCACCGCCGTGCTGGTGCAGCAAGCCCTGACGCAAGCCGAAGCCGGGGTGGACATGGTCGCGCCCAGCGACATGATGGACGGACGCATCGGCGCAATCCGCCAGGCGCTGGAAGCGCGTGGCCTGATCCACACCCGGATCATGGCTTACAGCGCCAAATACGCCAGCGCCTTTTATGGCCCATTCCGCGACGCAGTGGGCTCGGCCGGCAATCTGGGCAAGAGCAACAAAAAGGTCTACCAGATGGACCCGGGCAACACCGACGAAGCCTTGCGCGAAGTCGCCATGGACCTGGCCGAAGGCGCGGACATGGTCATGGTCAAGCCTGGCATGCCGTATCTGGACATCGTGCGCCGCGTCAAAGACGAGTTCAAGGTGCCCACCTTTGCCTACCAAGTGTCGGGTGAATACGCCATGCTCAAGGCCGCCGCTCAAAACGGCTGGCTGGACCACGACCTGGTCATGATGGAAAGCCTGCTGGCCTTCAAGCGGGCAGGCGCCGATGGCGTGCTGACTTACTTTGCCCGAGATGCGGCACGTTGGATCCGCCAAGGCTGAGCCCCGCCATGCGGGTCTTCAGCATCTCAGGCGCTCAGGTTCAAGCGGGGTCATCGCTGCCGGCGCTACTGCCCGATCACGGCTTCATCTGGATCGCCTGCTCGCGCGAAGTCTTCCAGACGGAGTTGAACGCAGTCCAAAAGACCCTTGAGAAACTCACCGGACGAACGCTGGTGGACCTGCACGTGTCGGACTTGCTCAATGCCCAGTTGCCTTCGCGTTTTGACTACAGCTCACACTACGACCTGATGGTCTTCCGCCGACTGGCACAACGTCCTGACAACACAGCCCCCAAAAAAGACAATGGCCTGCCGTTGAAAGGCGGCAAGCGGCCCGGCCCTCCAGTCTTGCAGCGCATCGACACCAGTCCCGTCGGTTTTGCGGTGTTTGACCGTGTGCTGCTGAGCGTGCATCCCGACGATTGCGCCGAGCGCGAGGCCTATGCCAGCCGCCTGCTGGCCAGCACACAGGTACACGAAGCGAACGACCCGCGTTCAACCGGCGCACGCGGCGTGCCCCAAAACCCCGCCGACATGATGCTGCGCATCGTCAGCCACATGGTCGATGGTTATCTAGACCTGCGTCGCGAGCTGAGCCGGCAGCTCGACCACTGGCAAGCCGAACTGATCAACCCCCGCACCCGTTTCAACCGCTGGGATGCCTTGCTGCAAGCGCGTTTGGCACTGCACCAGCTGGAAGCCTTGTGCGAAGACCAACGCACAGCCGTTCAAAGCTGGACCGAGTCTCTGGACGCTTGGGGCGTCGATCCCACCAGCATGGCCGCAAGTGAGCATGAATTGCTGAAAATCCGCAGCCGCGATGTGCTGGAGCACATCGAAAGGGTGGTGCAACACGTGCGCCGCCTGGAACACAACATCGAAACTGCGGTTCAAATGCACTTCAATGCACAGGGCAGCCGCACCAACGACATCATGCGCACCTTGACGGCGCTGACCGCGATCTTTCTGCCACTGAACCTGATCGCGGCGGTGTTCGGCATGAACTTCGAGTTCATGCCCTGGCTGCACACCGCCAGCGCCTTCTGGTGGACACTGGGCGGCATGGGCGCCGTTGCCACCACCCTGGGTTTGGTGTTTTGGCGCAAGCGTTATCTGGCCCGCACGGGCGATTGACCGATTCTTTCAGCCCAAGTGTTGCCTGAAGAATGCCAGCGTGCGCTCCCGCGCCAGCTGGGCCGATGGCGCGTGCCAGGAGCCGCGCTGGTCGCAGTTGAAACCGTGGTGCGCGGCGTAGGTGTGCACCGCCACTTGTGGGTGCGCCTTCTTGAACGCTTCCACGGTATCCATCGGAATCCAGTTGTCTTGTTCGGCAAAGTGTGCGAGCACCGGCACTTGCGGCTGCCGAGCGATTTCAGCGTCGGTGGTCACACCGCCGCCATAGTAGGGCGCTGCAGCACTCAAACCAGACAAGGTGCAAGCTGCACGCCAGGTCAACAATCCACCCCAGCAATAACCCACCATGCCCACCTTACCGCCTGAGGCCTTCGTAGCGTGGTGGATGGCTGCCTGGATGTCCTGCATCACACCTGGGGCCGGCAAGGCTTCCACCGCCGTTTTGTAGCCAAAGCCCTCGCCCATGTCGGCATCGGTGTAACCCAATGCCACCCCCGGTTTGACGCGGTGAAAGGCCGCCGGTGCCACGGCCAGGTAACCCTCGGCCGCATAGCCATCGGCCACAGCCCGAATGTGGCTGTTGACGCCAAAAATTTCCTGGATCACCACCACCGCCCCTTTGGGGGTGCCTGCGGGGCGGGCCTCATAGGCGGGCACCTTGGTGCCATCTGCCGATTGAAGTTCAATCATCGTTCCCATGCATATCTCCTGGTTGGTCCCAACACTTCAACGGGCCAGCGCACGCTCGACAAAGTCGAGTCGGTCCTGGCCCCAGAAAATCTCACCCTCGACCACATAACTGGGCGCTCCGAACACCCCGGCATCGATGGCAGCCTGGGTGTCAGCTTCATATCGCTCTTGCACCGCCTGGCTGCGAGAAGCCTCCAGGAGTTGGCTCGGCAAACCCTGTTCGGCCAGCAACTCGGCCAGCACCTTGTCGTCGGCCATGTTGCGCTCTTGCGCCCAGCAAGCCGCCAGAATCGCCCCCGCGATTTTCATGGCCGCCTGGGGGCCTTGGGCCAGATCGGCGGCAATGATCAGGCGGGCCGAATCGTCACCGCCCACAGGAAAATACTTGGGCTTGAGGTTCAAGGGCACGTTCAGCAGTTGGCTGAAACGCTGCAACTCCACCAGGCGATAAGCCTGCCGCTGCGGTGCCCGCTGCCCCAGCGGCAAACCGCCGGAAATCGGGAACACTTTGCCACCCAGGTCGATGGGCATGACGCGCACCGCAGCGCCGGTGCGTTGCACGATCTCGGCCAGACGCTGGTGGCCCAGATAAGCCCACGGACTTTGGGGGGCGAAGTAATAGTCCACTGTGCGACCCATGCGGCCTCCTGGTGTGTTGTGTAATCTTTGCAGCAACGGTTTTAACCGCAAGCGAATATTTTGTCAGGAGACACGCGATGAACAAGGTCTTGTTGGTGACGGGTGGTAGCCGGGGCATCGGCGCCGCCACGGCCCTTTTGGCAGCCCAACAGGGCTGGTCGGTGGCGGTGAACTACACCGCCAACTCACTGGCCGCCGACGAAGTGGTGCGTCAGATCCGCGCCTCGGGCGGGCAAGCCATGTCGGTGCAGGCCGACGTGGCCGACGAAGCGCAAGTGCTGCGCATGTTCGAACACATTGACGCCAAATTTGGCCGCCTGACTGGACTGGTCAACAACGCAGGCGTGGTGGACGTGACAGCCCGCGTGGATGAGATGAGCGTGGCCCGCTGGAAGCGCATGTTCGACATCAACGTCATTGGCAGCCTGATCTGCGCCCGCGAAGCCGTGCGCCGCATGAGCACCCAATACGGCGGCGAAGGCGGCAGCATCGTCAACGTTTCAAGTGCCGCATCGCGCTTGGGCTCCCCCGGCCAATACGTGGACTACGCCGCCGCCAAAGGCGCCATCGACGCCTTCACCATCGGCCTGGCCAAAGAAGTCGCTGCAGAAGGCATCCGCGTGAACGCTGTGCGCCCGGGGCTGATTGAAACCGAGATCCACGCCTCGGGCGGCCTGCCCAATCGCGTGAAAGAGCTGCAGCACCTGGTGCCTGCCCAGCGCGGCGGCAGCGCCGAAGAGGTGGCCCAAGGGATTGTCTGGCTGCTGTCCGACAGCGCCAGCTACACCACCATGAGTTTTCTCGATATATCGGGAGGCCGCTGATGGCCGAGATCCAATACTTCTGGGAAGACATGGCGGTGGGCCAGGTGCGCGACCTGGGCACCATCACCCCCACCCGCGAAGAGATCATTGCGTTCGCCACCCAGTTTGACCCCCAGCCCTTTCATCTGGACGACGAGGCGGCCAAGGCTTCGGTGTTTGGCGCCCTGTCGGCCAGCGGCTGGCACACCTGCGCCATGGCCATGCGACTCATGGTGACCCACTTTTTGTGCAAAACCTCCAGCCTCGGCTCACCGGGTCTGGAAGGCATCAAGTGGCTCAAGCCCGTATTCCCGGGAGACACCCTGCGCCTGCAAAGCACCGTGCTGGAGACCAAACCCATGGGCAAACGCCCCGATGTGGGCATGACGCGCAACCTGTGGGAAATGTTCAACCAGCACGGCGACAAGGTGCTGCACATGGAAGGCTGGGGCATGTTCAGACGTCGCACCCCTGCCGCCTGAAAAGAGGCCTGAACCATGGCCTGAAGCGGGCACAATGGCGCGATGGATTTCAAACCGCTCATCACCCTGCTGGCCATCGTCAACCCGCTGGCCTGTGTCCCCTTTTTCATCCACTACACACAAGGCTTCAGCCGCGTCCAACGCCAGCGCACCATCTGGGTGTCTTCGTTCACCGCTTTCGTGGTGATCGCAGCGAGTGCCTTGCTGGGCCTGCAGATTCTGGAATTTTTCGGCATCTCGCTGGCGAGCTTCCAGGTCGGCGGCGGCATGCTGCTGCTGACGGCGGCCTTGTCGATGCTCAACGCCCAACCCGCAGAAGCCCGTGCGAACGCCGACGAGGTGCATGACGCCGAAGCCAAAGCGGCTGTGGGCGCCAGCATCGCCGTGGTGCCATTGACCATCCCACTCCTGACGGGCCCGGCCACCATGTCCACCGTGGTGATCTATGCGGAAAAAGCGAAGAACTTCGCCCAACTGGGCACCCTGGTCGGCTACGGCGTGGTCATTGCCCTGGCCACCGCGCTGTGCTTTTCATTGGCCACGCCGATTGCCCGAATCCTGGGCAAAACCGGCATCAACGTCATGACCCGACTGATGGGTTTGATCTTGGCCGCGCTGGCGGTCGAGGTGATGGCGGACGGACTGACCAAACTGTTCCCGGCACTCGTCGGGCGCTGAACTACTGCGGGTCCGACCCAAAGCCAGCGACCAGACCGGACTTCAAATGCGCCACCAGTGCCGCCACCGCCCGGGGTACATGGGGTGCATAAGGTCGAATGGCGTAAATGGTTTCGGCAAAAACACCGACGGGTTTCCAATCCGGCAAGACACGCACCAGCTTGCCCTGACCCAGGGCGGCTTGGGCGCTGAAGTCGGGCATGAGGGCGATCCCTGCACCCGTCAAAGCCGCTTCGCGCAAGGCTTCACTGTTGTTGGCAGCGAAGTTGCCCGTCACAGGCACCGTGATGCGTTCGCCTGCTTCTGATGGCACCCGTGCCTCAAAGGTCCAAGCCGGGATGTCTTGGGAGCGGGGGTAATGCAGACAGTTATGGGTTTGCAGATCGCTGGGTTGGGACGGCTTGCCGTGTTGGCGTAAATAAGCACGGGTGGCCACCAGCACCGATTCGGTCGCACACAGCGCCCAGGCCACATGGGTATCGGGCGGGCGCGCAGTGTGGCGAATCGCCAGGTCATAGCCTTCGGTGGCCAAGGCGCTCAAGCGATCAGACAGGTCCAACTCGATGCGCACATCCGGAAAGTCTTTCAGAAAAGCAGAGAACAGTGGCACCAGCTGCTGGCGGGCCAGCGCCACCGGCGCGGTCACGCGCAGCAATCCACTGGGCTGCTCGGCCAAGTCGCGCACTTGGGCAAAGCTTTGCTCGATCTGCTCGAACGCGGCTCGGGTCTCATCCACCAGCCGTTGACCCGACTCGGTCAGGCGAAGGCTGCGTGTGGTGCGCTGCACCAAGGTCACCTTGGCGGCACGCTCCAACTCGGCAATGCGTTGGCTCATCGTCGCCTTGCTCACGCCCAGGCGGGCGGCGGCGGCGGTGTAACTGCCTTGCTGCGCCAGCACACTCAACCAATGCAGGTGCGTCCAGAGGGTGTTGATTTTTTGCTCATCCATTCACACATTGTTCACTATTTTGAACAATCAATTCAGCTTTGCGGTCTTGTGGCGGGTGGAGGGGGTGCCTAAACTCGCAAGCTTCGGACATGGATTGCCGCGCTTCGCTCGCAATGACAAACCTGT
>CANHUM010000106.1 GCA_947463845.1 Comamonadaceae bacterium | reverse complement strand
TGAAGCTGGTGCTGGGCGGCGACCCGACTGCGGTCACGCCCACCGATGAAAAGGTGGTCATGGCCTTGATGCTCAGCATTGGCCTGGCTTGGTTGCTGGCCCTGCTGGACAAAGGCTTGCGACTGAACCTGCTGTCAGCTTTAGCAAGACAGGTCACGTTTGTGCTGATCCCACCCCTGCTTTTGATCTTCCTGGTCTTGGGAACCATCTTTTTGGGTCTGGCCACACCGACCGAAGGTGGCGCCATGGGTGCCAGCGGTGCTGTACTGATGGCCTGGGCGCGTGGCCGACTGGGTGGTCCTCTGCTCAAACAAGCTTTGGATGCATCGATGCGCCTGGCCATCTTTGTGATGTTTGTGCTGGTGGGCTCCACCATCTTTGCCCTGACATTCCAGGCCATTGACGGCCCCATCTGGGTCAAGGCCTTGTTTGCCGAACTGCCGGGCGGAACACTGGGCTTCTTGTTGTTCGTGAACACCCTGATCTTTATCTTGGGTTGCTTCCTGGACTTCTTCGAGATTGCCTTCATTTTGCTGCCCCTGCTATTGCCGGTGCTCAAAGAGATGGACATCAACCTGATCTGGTTCGGCGTGATGGTGGGCCTGATTTTGCAAACATCGTTCTTGACGCCACCCTTTGGCTTCGCCTTGTTTTACTTGCGCAGTGTTGCCCCGGGCAGCGACTACACAGACAAGGTCACAGGCCAAAGAATCAAAGCCATGAAAACAGGCGATATCTACAAGGGTTCCATTGCGTTTGTGATCCTGCAGCTGATCATGGTGGTCGCCGTGATGTGGCAGCCGCAAATCATTCTGTATGGCCTGGGGGAGCAAAAGGTGCTGGATGTCGAAAGCGTCAACCTGAACATCGAACCGATGGAATTCGATGATGAGGAAGAGCCAGGTGCTGCACCGAAAATGCCTGCCGAATGAGGTTCATCAACTGATCTGCGGTCATTGAACCACTCACCCTGAGGTGCTCTTTGAAAAAAGAGCACCTTTTTTTATGGGCCAGACCACATTCAGGGCATCCACAACGATGGCTCTGCGCCGATATGCGCATGGGGAGTGTGGCCCATGAAAAAACCCACCGCGAAGGGTGGGTTGTGGGCATGAGGCTCGGGCGTCAAGCCATGGGTTCACCGTTGCGTATGCGATGGACAACGGCAACGTCCAGCACCCAGACCAGGCCGTCCCCGAATTGGCCTGTGGCGCAGGAAGTGATGATGGTGTTGCGGATGGTTTCCACCATGTCGTCAGGACACAGCACGCACACCATGTACTTTTCCGAGAAATCGGTCAGCTCATCGCGCACGGTGCGCTTGTCGATCGAAGCCGGGGCTGTGAAGCCTTGGGCACTGAACATGGACACACCCGGAAAATTCGGGATGGCCCGCAAAGCCTCTCGCAGACGCTCACGGCGGTTGGGGCGAATGATGGCGCGTACTTCTTTCATCAACAAACTCCAAGTTCAAGCTTCTTGTGGCAAATCATCGAACCACCTGTAAAGCGTAGGCAGCACAACCAAAGTCAGTAATGTAGAGGAGATCAGGCCCCCAATGACCACCACGGCCAAGGGGCGCTGCACCTCCGATCCTGGGCCTGTGGCAAACAGGAATGGGACCAGGGCCAACATGGCCACCGTGGCCGTCATCATCACAGGTCTGAAGCGCTGGACGCAGCCTTCACGGACCGCAGCCGCCACCGACATGCCGTCTTCTCGCAATTTGCGAATGCTGCTGACCAGCACCACGCCGTTGAGCACCGCGATGCCCCACAAGGCAATGAAACCCACCGAAGCCGGGACGCTGATGTACTCGCCCGAAACAAACAAAGCGATGACGCCACCAACCGATGCAAAAGGCAAAACCAGAATGATCAAGGAGGCCAGCCGAACCGAATTGAACAACATGAAGAGCAGGAAGAAGATGGCCGCAATCGTCAAGGGCACGATGATGGTGAGCGTGGCCATGGCGCGTTCCATGTTCTCAAACTGACCACCCCAGGACAGGTAATAGCCATCGGGCAATCGGAGTTCGGCATCCACACGGCGCTGCACCTCCTGCACAAAGCCCCCCAAGTCACGGCCGCTGACATTGGCACCCACCACCACACGGCGCTTGCCAAACTCCCGGCTGATGGTGGGCGGGCTGTCCACCAGTTCAATAGAGGCCACCGCAGACAGGGGAACCAAGGTGCCATCGCTGGTTTTCAAGGTCGTGTTGCGAATAGCCTGAATCGAATTGCGGTACTCGTTGGGGTAACGCACCACAATGGCAAACCGCCGCTGTCCTTCGTACAACTGCCCAACCTCATTGCCACCAAAAGCGGTTTCGATCAGGTCGTTAACGTCTGACACATTGATGCCATAGCGGGCAATGGATTGCCGATCAATTTCAATCGTCAAGGTCTGCTGACCCGACAGGCGCTCCACGCGCAAATCGATGGCACCTGGTACGGTGCTCACAATGCGTGCCAACTCTTCCGAAACCCGTTTGAGTTCAGACAAGTCGTCGCCAAACACCTTGATGGCCAACTGCGAACGCACGCCCGTCACCATCTCGTCCACCCGTTGGGCAATGGGTTGGTTCATGATCACCTGCACGCCCGGCAAAACCGCCAATGCCTTGCGAATGTCTTCTTCGATCTCGGTCTGGGTGCGGCCAGCCTCACGGTCAATCACCACAATCGGATCGGATTCATTGGGGCCTGCAGGGTCAGCCAAGGACTCACCACGGCCCAACTTGGCCACCACCGACTTGACACCAGGCACCTGCGAGACGATTTTCATCGCCTCATACTCCACCTTGAGTGATTCATCCAAGGCAATGCTGGGCACCCTGATGATTTGAGGGACGATGTTGCCCTCTTTCATGGTCGGGATGAAGCTCTTGCCCAGCAACGGGAACAAGGACAGGGAGCCCACCAGCAAGGCCACGGCGATCGTGATCGTTTTCTTCTCGGCGCCCAGCGCAAGGTGCAAGACCGTGAGGTAATGGCGTTTCAAAAATGCAATCGGCTTGGTGTCATGGTCGCTGCCGCCGCGCAGCACATAACTGCACAGCACAGGCGACAGAAAAAGCGACACCGCCAAAGACACCGCCAGCGCAATCGCAATGGTCAAAGCCAGGGGTGCAAACATCTTGCCTTCCATGCCGGTCAAGGTCATCAGCGGTAAGAACACCAAGATGATGATGGACATGCCATACACCGTGGGTTTGGCAATTTCGTTGGTGGCCTCCAGGATGGTGCGCAGCCTGGACTCTCGGCTGGGACCGGCCTGACCCAGTTTGTGGAAAACGTTTTCAACCACCACCACCGTACCGTCGACCATCAGGCCGATCGCTATCGCCAATCCCCCGAGTGACATGAGGTTGGCCGACAAGCCCAATTGGTTCATCAGCATGAAGGTCACCAGTGGGGTGATGACGATCGTGGCCACCACCACCAGACTGGAACGCACATCGCCCAGAAAGACCAGCAAAATGATGACGATGAAGACAATCCCCTCCAGCAGGACCTTGGTCACCATCCACAAGGCCGAGTCCACCAATTCGGTGCGGTCATAAAAGGCTTCGATTTGCAAGCCACCGGGCAACATGCCCTTCTGGTTGATTTCATCCACCTTGTCTTTGACCCGGCTCACCACCTCTTTGGCGTTGGCGCCGCGCAGCATCATCACAATGCCAGCCACGGCCTCGGTGTCGCCATTGCGCACCACCGCGCCCTGACGCACGGCTGCGCCCACCTGAACTTGCGCCACGTCGCGCACAAAGACCGGTACATCACCGGTCTCTTTCAGAATGATGTTGCCAATGTCATCGGCGGTTTGAATCAAGCCCACACCGCGGATCAGGTACTGCTCTGCAGAGGAGCGCAGCAGACCGCCGCCCGAGTTGGCGTTGTTGCGTTCCACTGCCTCTAGCACCTCGCGCAAGGACAGGCGGTAGTGGCGCAGACGATCCGGGTTGACCAGCACCTGGAACTGGCGCTCCAGACCCCCCATCGAATTGATCTCGGCCACCCCTGGAATGGAGCGCAACATCGGACGCAGCACCCAGTCCTGAATCACGCGACGCTCCATCAAAGCCTCGTCCGTGAGTCGTCTGTCACCATCGTCCGGGTGCACCAGGGTGTATTGGTAGACCTCTCCCAAACCGGTCGAGACTGGCCCCAGCACAGGCACCACACCATCGGGCATGCGCGAGGTCACTTCGAGCAGGCGCTCCATGACCAGTTGGCGCGCAAAATAAACATCGGTCTTGTCGTTGAAGACCAAGGTGACCAGTGACAAACCAGCGCGGTTGAGCGCACGCATTTCGGTCAACCCGGGCAAACCGGTCATGGCCACTTCCAGTGGCATGGTCACGAAACGCTCCACCTCTTCTGGTGAACGGCCAGGCACTTCGGTGGCCACCTGGACTTGCACATTGGTCACATCGGGAAATGCGTCAACCGACAAACGCATGGCGGCCCGCCCGCCAAATGCCAGCAGCACTATCGCCACCACCACCAGCAGCAAGCGCTGGGTCAGGGCGGCACGGATCAAAGACTTCAGCATGTGGCGCGTCCTTGTTACTGAAGTTCAGCGCGCTTGCGCTCGTTGTGCAGGTGAAAAGCGCCCTCAATGACCACTTGATCACCCAGCTTGAGTCCCCTGAGAACAGGCCTCAAATCATGGTGAGCGGGGGCCAACTCCACGGGCGTGAAGCGGTAAGTGGCCTCGGCAACTTTGAGGTAAACATGGTCCGTGCTTCCTTCGCGAATGACGGCGTCGTTGGGGACAACCAATTCACTGGTGGCTTCACCACGGATGCGCATGGTGGCCAACATTTGGGGTTTCAGATCACGGCTGAGGTTGTCGACCTGGGTACGGAAAGGCACCGTGCGCGTTTCTGGCGAGACCGCATCACCCACGTAGATGATTCTTCCGGACAACTGACGGTTGCCCAAGGCCGGCACTTCGATGTCCACTTGCTGTCCCAGGCGCACCGAACGCGCGGTTTGCTCAGGCAAGGCACCGCCCACCCACACGTTGCCCAAGTCGGCCACGGTGAAGAGGTGGTCACCGGGCTGCACCACTTGGCCGTTGCTGATTTTTCGCTCCAGCAGCACGCCAGATTGGGTGGCCAGCACCGGGGCATGCGACTGCAAAGCACCGTTGTCACGCAAAGCCTCTAAAGGGGCACCCGAGATGCCCAACAACTTGAGTTGATCTCCCAGAGCGCGCAATTCGGCGCGCGCCACCGACAACTCGGATTCACGGCGCTGCAGTTCAGCGGCACCGATCACATCGGCCTGGAAGAGTTGACGCGCGCGGTCCACGGCACGTTCGGCCAGACCGGCATTCGAGTGGGCACGCAAGAACGCCATCTGGGCCTGCGTCAACTCGGGGCTGGCGACACGTGCCAAGGGCTGACCTGCCTTGACGCGATCACCCACCTCGACCAACAACTCGGTCACACGCCCCGTCACAGAAGCACCAATGCGCGTGACCTGTCGTTCATTGGCTTCAATGCGCCCCGGAACTTCCTGAATCGGAACCAGGTTGCTCATTCGTACTTCGCCCACCTTGAAACGACTGGCCATCGAGGGATCGACCTGGATCTGCAAGGGGTCGCCCGCTGGCTTGACTGCTTCGGCTGCCACCGGCGCAGACTGCTGGCCACAGCCCGTCAAAACCAGAGCGCTGATGACGGTCGTCAGGAAGATGGAACGCATGCCCATGGGGCGCTTGATCTGGGATTGCATGGGGTTCATTTTTTGGAAAAGTTGGAATCTGAGGCGTAACGGCCACTGAGCTGAATCAATGTGATGCGGGCCACCTGCAACTGGTATCGGGCCTGCAACAGGTCTGCACGCACGCTGCGCAAGACCCGTTGGGCGTCCAGAACATCCAGGATGCCGCGCTCACCAAAACGGTAAGCCGCCTCGGCCACCCGCAAGGCCGATTCGGCCTCGCGAACCACACCTTGACTCAAAGCATCCACCCGCAAGCGGGACATTTCCAGAGATCGCCAAGCGAGCAAAATCTGCTGGTTCATTTCCGCCTGTCGACCTTCATAACGTGTACGGGCCCGTTCGAGCTCTGCCACGGCTTCGGCAATGGGGCCGCTGCGCTGGTC
>CANHUM010000105.1 GCA_947463845.1 Comamonadaceae bacterium | reverse complement strand
GGTCGATGTCTTTCTGGACTTCCTTTTCGGCGAACTTACGGCCGATCAGGCGCTTGACCGCATAAAGCGTGTTCTTGGGGTTGGTGACTGCTTGGCGCTTGGCTGATGCGCCGACCAGGATTTCACCGTCTTCCTGGTAAGCAATGATGGACGGCGTGGTGCGAGCGCCTTCGGCGTTTTCGATCACTTTGGTCGCGTTGCCTTCCATGATGGCCACGCACGAGTTGGTGGTGCCCAGGTCAATACCGATGATTTTTCCCATGTTGATGCTCCGGAATTGGTTAAAAGTGCAGTTGTTTGGCAGTTGGGGCAGGGTGAAAACTTTTCAAGTCCCCACATGCCAAAAAAGGTTTTTGATTATTTGGGTGCGGTGACGGTGACCAAGGCGGGCCGCAACACGCGGTCGGCGATGGAGTAGCCCTTTTGCAACACGGTGACCACGGTGTTGGGTTCTTGCTCGGCTGGGACCACGCTGATGGCTTGATGGTGGTGCGGGTCGAACTTGGTGCCAGCAGGCGGGGCGATTTCAACCACTTTATTGCGTTCGAGCGCACTTTTGAGTTGGCGCAGCGTGGCTTCAGAGCCTTCGCGGATCTACTCAATCGTCACGTTGGGGATGGCCAGCCCAGCCTCCAGGCTGTCCAGCACGGGCAGAAGGCTTTCGGCAAAACCCTCGACGGCAAATTTACGGGCCTTGGCGACTTCATCGTCGGCGCGGCGGCGGGCATTTTGTACATCAGCCTGGGCACGCAAGTACTGGTCGGCCAGGTCGGCGTTTTGAGCCTTCAGGTTGGACAACTCGGCCAGCGCGTCGGCCAGTGGGTCGGTGCAGGCCGTGGCAGCACCGGCTGACAGTTCTTCTTCGCTCAGGGGCTTGGGGTCTTGGTTTTGTGTGGCTTCTGACATGAACAATGTCCGCAAAAAATGAATACCCCTTTTATATAGGGGCGTTGTTTCAGGCTTCAAGGGGGCTTTGCTGGTGATGGGCCCCTGGCGCAGCGCATGAAAAACCCGCCGAATGGCGGGTTACGCGCTGCCGTCTGACTTTGGACTCAATCGAGGGCCAGCAGTTCCACGTCGAACTTCAAGGTGGCATTGGGAGGGATGACCCCACCAGCGCCTCGGGCACCGTAGCCCAACTCGGGGGGGATGATCAAGGTGCGTTGACCGCCAATTTTCATGCCGGCCACGCCTTCGTCCCAGCCTTTGATGACCATGCCTGCGCCCAAACCGAACACAAAGGGGTCGCGGCGGTCGCGGCTCGAGTCGAACTTGGCACCTTGCTGACCATCCTTGTAGAGCCAGCCGGTGTAATGCACGGTGACGTCTTGACCTGCGGTGGCCACAGCGCCTTCGCCCACGACGGTGTCTTCGTATTGCAGACCGGAGGGGGTGGTGTTCATGGGGGCTTCCTGTGATATGAGACCCGGTGCCGCTAGAAGGCTGCCGGGGTGTGAAAACCCGAAATTATGCCAGCCCGGCCAACCCTCAGCTTGCCTTTTGGCGCTGGGCCAGATCGCGCATCAGCGCACCCACGCCATAGCTCCACGGCGGCGCCAGGTCCGAAGTGGTGACCTGGTTGGCGAGCGTACCCAGCTGCGGGGTGGAAATGCTCACCACATCGCCCACCACATGGGTGAAGCCTTGGCCAGGGCCATGGCGGTCTTGCGTAGGGGCAAACATGGTGCCCAGAAACAGCATCATGCCGTCCGGGTATTGGTGGTACGGGCCCATGGCCTGGCCCGCAAGGTCCAGCGGGTCCCGGCTGATCTGGCTTAAGGCACTGCTGCCTTGCATCAAAAAGCCTTCGGGTCCTTGAACCTTGAGGCTCAGTTCGCACTGGCGAACTTGGTCCATGTCGAAGCACTCATCAAACAGACGGATGAAGGGGCCTATGGCGCAACTGGCGTTGTTGTCCTTGGCTTTACCCAGCAGCAATGCGCTGCGGCCTTCAAAATCTCGCAGATTCACATCGTTGCCCAAGGTGGCTCCCACCACCTCGCCGCGTGAGTTGGCGGCCAACACGATTTCAGGTTCGGGATTATTCCACTGGCTACCCGGGTGGATGCCCACCCGGGCCCCGGGACCGACCGCGCTCATGGGCTGCGCTTTGGTGAAGATTTCAGCGTCAGGCCCGATGCCGACTTCCAGGTATTGAGACCACATGCCCTGGGCCAGCAACAGGTCCTTGAGCTTGGCCGATTCTGGCGAGCCGGGCACCACGTTGCGCAGGTTATCGCCAATGATGGCCACCACTGCCTGGCGAACGGCTTCGGCACGGCTGGCATCCCCCCGTGCTTGTTCTTCAATCACGCGTTCGAGCATGCTGGCCACAAAGGTGACACCTGCAGCCTTGATGGCTTGAAGATCACAGGGAGCCATGAACCAGGGCTGATCGGACTGGCGCTGGGTCTCGTCGCTGTTAGCCACAGCCTCGGCAGTGCTGGTCAGACGCTTGGATCGACCGGCTTCAAGGTAGGAGCGTATCTTGGCAGCCACGTCAGGCAAGTCCAACAAAGCGCTGCTGGTGGTTGCCAGACCCGACAGATCCAGCACGTCTTGAGGGGTAACGGCCACCACAAATGGTCCTTGGCCCGGTATCCACAACCGACCGATCAGCAAGGCATCTTGAGCATCCTGGGGTAGATGTGTTTGAAGCATGGGGTGAAGGGATGAAAAAAAAGAATGATCTTGACCGACTTGTTGAGTCACTGCAGTCACCTGTGTTGTGGCGCTGTTGACCCACCACATCCAGCCAGGTTTATAAGAGTTTGCAATCTGTGTGCGCTGTCTGACAGGAGGTTTCAATCGCCAAAGCTAAAGTCCAAACCGCATACCCAAGAATAGGAGTTGACCATGAAAGCAGTACATCCCGGGTTGAAAGTCTTTGGCGTGAGCGCTGCTGCTGCGGCCGCTCTGTTGACAGGATGTGCCACGGCCACGCCTGAGCAAAGGGGTGCAGGGACCGGGGCCATGATCGGCGCAGTCGCCGGTCAGGTGCTGGGGCGTGACAGCAAATCCACCGCCATTGGGGCGGGGCTGGGCGCTTTGGGGGGCTATATCTGGTCCAAACAGATGGAGGACAAAAAGCGCGCCATGGAGCAAGCGACCATCGGCACGGGAACTGTCGTGACGCAAACAGCGGACAACCAGCTGAAGCTGAGCATCCCCAATGACATTTCTTTTGACACCGGCCGCGCCGACATCAGACCGAATTTGCGCCCCATCCTGGACCAGTTTGCACAAGGTCTGAGCCAGCAAACCAGCATGGAAGTGCGCATTGTGGGCCACACCGACAGCACCGGCAGTGATGCCATCAATTACCCGCTGTCGGTCAGCCGCGCCCAAAGTGCGAGGGATTATCTGGTGGATCGGGGTGTTGACAGCAGACGCATTTCAGTCGATGGGCGTGGTTCGCGAGAACCTGTGGCCGACAACGCCACCTCAGAGGGTCGTGCACGCAACCGCCGTATTGACATTTTTTTGGCCGAGCGTGCTCAAAGGTAAATTTTTTGCAGCAGCGCCAAGAGTGTTTTTCGTTGCGCGGGGGTGAGTTTGGCGGTTTTCTCGAGCTCGAGTTCGGTGGCCGTTTGCTCGGCTTGCACCATCAACGCCTGGCCTTTTGGGGTGGCGTGAAGCCCCACGGCGCGACCATCATGGGGATGGGGTTTGCGCTCGATCAGGCCTCGGGATTCCAGTGACTGAATCAGACCCACCAAATTGGGGGGCAGCAAATTCAAGGTGTTGCACAGTTGGCGCGAAGTCACGCCGGGGTTGTGGCAAATGGTGGACATGACCGAAAAATCCACCGGCTTGAGTCCGTAGGGGGCCAGCCGTTCCAGAAAAACTTCGATGATGCTCAAGGCTGCCCTGCGGGCGTTGTAACCCATCAAGGTTTGAAGGTAGCGTGTATCCACTTCGTCCACGACGCGTGGACCGGTGTCATGCGTTGACAAACTTTGATCTGCGCGTTGAGCAGCGGCTTTAGAAGCCAATGGTTTGGGTTTGGTCTGGCGGGGCATTGTGCCCTGAATTATGCCGCTGCCGTGCACTGCGACACGATGATGAAGCTGCGCATCTGAAATTCTGGCAAAACCCAGCTGCGCAAGGCTTTTGCCGGAGCTGCCCAGCGTGAACTGGCGTGAGGGGTATGGGCTTCGACACCTGCCTCGATGCGCAACCAGGCCCAGTCCATCAGCACCAATGCCACGGCGCGCAAATAATCGTCGGCCACCCGGTAGGGCAGAGCGGCATCCAGGGGTGCTGCCTTGACGATTTGTTGCGTGATGGCGCGCAGAGTCTGGATGCGGGCTTGGGCTTGGGTGCTGGCTTTGGCATCCTTCGGTAAATCGGCTTGCAAACCATCGAGCAGGGCATTCAGGCTGGCACCACCATCGGGCAGTACTTTGCGAACCAACAAGTCGATCGCCTGAATTTCGTTGGTGCCTTCATAGATCATGGTGACCCGGGCATCGCGCACGATTTGTTCGACACCCCATTCGCGCACATAGCCGTGTCCGCCAAATACTTGCAGGCAATCGCTGCCGCCATGAAAGGCCTGGTGGGTGAAGACCGACTTCATGACGGGCGTGACCAGTGCACACCAGCGCTGAGCCTCGGATTGGGTGTTCGCGTCAGGGCTGTGTTTGATCAGGTCGAGTTCCACAGCGGTGCGGTAAGCCAGGACACGGCCGCCATCGATCCAGGCGCGTTGGGTGTCCAGGATCCGGCGCATGGCGGGGTGCTCGCCGATCAGATCGGCTTCGCCCGCGTTTTTACCTTTACCCGGCGCGCGCATTTGACGACGCTCTTGCGCGTAGGCATCGGCCTTTTGCCAGGCGGCGTCCAGCAGGCCAATGCCTTGCAGCGCCACATGCAGTCGAGCGGCGTTCATCATCACGAACATGGCGTTCAGGCCCTTGCCTGGCTCGCCAACGATGGAGGACACGGCTTCGTCAAAACGCATCACACAGGTGGGGCTGCCATGCAGACCCATTTTTTCCTCGATGCGGTCGCAGTGCACTCGGCTGCGCGAGCCGTCCGGGTAGAACTTGGGCACAAGGAACAGCGAGAGGCCTTTGGGTCCGGGTGGCGCGTCGGGCAGGCGGGCCAGCACCAGATGCACGATGTTTTCGGTGAGGTCGTGCTCGCCGCCCGAGATGAAGATTTTGGTACCGCTGACCGCATAGCGGCCATCCTGCAGGGGGGTGGCTTTGGTACGGGCCAGACCCAGATCGGAGCCGGCGTGCGGCTCGGTCAAGCACATGGTGGCCAGCCATTCGCCGGTGGCCACTTTCTGCAGATACTGCGCTTTGAGCTCATCACTGGCGTGGTGCTTGATGCACTCGTAAGCGCCATGCAGCAAACCCGGGGCCATGGTCCAGCCCAGATTGGCTGCGCTCAGCATCTCGTAAAGCATGGCTTCGAGCACGGTGGGCAGGCCTTGTCCGCCGTCTTCGGCGCTTGAGGCCAAAGCCGGCCAGCCCGATTGCCAAAACGACTGGTACGCTGTTTTGAAGCCGGGGGGCATGGTCACCACGCCATCCTGACATTGCGCTCCGATTTCGTCGCCATCGCGGTTGAGCGGGGCGATCACTTCGCCCACGAACTTGCCCGCTTCATCGATGACCTGCTGCATCAAGTCGGTGTCCACCTCAGAAAAGGCGGGCAGTGCTTGCAGCTGGGTGGGCGCGTTCAAAACGCGGGACAAGACAAATTGCATGTCCTCGGTGCGGGGCTGGTAGATGTTCATGGTGTTTTCGTGATCAGCTGCAGGCGGCCTTGATGTCGTCGGGCACGGCGATCGCCTTGATGCGGTCCGGATCTTCGGGGTGCTTGATGCAAAAGGCCCGCACTTCGGTGCCTTCGCACAGCACCGTGTCGCCACGCATGACCACATGTTTGTGTACAAACACTTTGTCGCGCCACTCCTGCACGCTGGTGTGGACTTGCAGGGTTTCGCCATAAGTGGCGGGGCGGATGAATTTGGTGTGGATCTCCAACAGCGGCGTGCCAATGATGCCTCGCGTTTTGACCAACTCGCGCCAAGGCGGGATGCCGCACTTCATGAAGAAGTTGAGCGAGGATGCGTCCATCCATTTGGAAAAATTGGGGAAAAAAACGATGCCTGCGGGGTC
>CANHUM010000104.1 GCA_947463845.1 Comamonadaceae bacterium | reverse complement strand
CTGACAAAAGTTACAGCTACCAGGAGTGGTAGTTCAGTTGGTTAGAATACCGGCCTGTCACGCCGGGGGTCGCGGGTTCGAGTCCCGTCCACTCCGCCAAATCAATAAGCCCAAGCAGTTTTCTGTTTGGGCTTTTTTGTTGTGGCTCGATTGCCGATGTGGTTTTCTTTTCAATAAACGTGGACTGCCCAAACCCAGTTGCAGTAAGCTACAAGGTTTCCCGTTTAACTTGTTGTCAGCCATGAACAGTTTGCTCCCGCCCATTCCAGCCAAGCGCTACTTCACCATTGGTGAGGTGGGCGAGCTGTGCGGTGTCAAACCCCATGTGCTGCGTTATTGGGAGCAGGAGTTCACGCAGCTCAGACCAGTGAAACGGCGAGGTAATCGCCGTTATTACCAACGCCACGAGGTCATGATGATCCGCAAGATCCGCGGCCTGCTGTATGACCAGGGCTTCACGATCAGTGGCGCCCGCAACAAGTTGCAAGAACTGGTGCAATTGGACCGTGAGTTGAGCCGGACGTCCATCGCGAATGAAGCGCTTTCTGCGGATGACGAAGGTTCGGATGGATTGGACAATGGGGGTGATGCCGCGGCAATTTCTGAACCGGCACGCTTTCACGAATTGCCTGCCAATTTTTCTATCCACCAGGAACTGCTGCTCATACGGGACTTGCTCTCTCTCAAAGAGCACAATAATCCGGCTATAATTTGAGTCTTGTCGGCGTGTAGCGCAGCCTGGTAGCGCACTTGCATGGGGTGCAAGGGGTCGCGAGTTCGAATCCCGCCACGCCGACCATTTATTCGATGAGATTCAAGGGTTACGTACTCACAGTGCGTAACCCTTTTTCATTGGAATTGCTTCGCTCCAACGTGAAGCTCAGTTCTTGAGCCTTGGTGCATCCAAAATGCGGCTATTCTTGTCAGCTCAGTGCAGAAACGTTACCCGCCGCTTTTTGATCGCATGCCCCACCCATTGATTGTTCCTGGCTTTTTGGCCCTGCACAGCCACCGCGCTGAGGTGCTGGCCGAGACCTTGTCGGCCTGGCTGACAAGCCAGCCACTGGCTGCGCTGGAACAAGAAGTGGTGCTGGTACAAAGCAACGGCATGGCCGAGTGGATCAAGATGGCGCTGGCCGGGCGGGGCGGTGGGGTGTGTGCCGCCACCCGGGTTGAGCTGCCTTCTCGCTTTTTGTGGCGTACCTATCGCCAGGTGCTGGGGCCTGCCAACGTCCCGCCTGAATCCCCGCTGGACAAGCTGCCCATGACCTGGCGCCTCATGGCTTTGCTGCCTGCGTGTGTGGGGGATGCAGTGTTCCAGCCTGTGGCTGGGTTCTTACGGGGTCAGCCATCCGAGTCTGAGCCCGAGCGCCTGATGCAGTTGGCCAGCCGTTTGGCCGACTTGTTTGACCAATACCAGATTTACCGCCCTGATTGGTTGCAGGACTGGGCGGAAGGTCGCAACGTCCTACGGCATCAGCCAGAGCAGGCGGTGCGGCCGCACGACGCTACGCGCCAATTGCCAGCAGACCAGCTGTGGCAGGCCGAACTGTGGCGGCGCGTGTTGGCCACCTTGTCGGATGCCGAAAAGCAGCTCACCCGACCCGCATTGCACTTGCAGGCTTTGGCGCGATTGCAGTCGGGCCAGGCGCTGGCCACCCCGGTGGCGCGACGCGTGTCGGTCTTTGGCATGAGCCAGATGCCCAGCCAGTTGCTGGAGATGTTGGCGGCGCTCTCCACGCACAGCCAGGTGTTGCTGGCGGTACCGAACCCCTGCCAGTACCACTGGGGCGACATCATGGATGGACGCGATGCGCTGCGGGCCGAGCGCAGGCGCCATGGCTACAAAAAGGAAAACCTCTCGACTGTCCCTTTTGAGCAGATGCACTTGCACGCCCCAGCCTTGCTGGCCGCTTGGGGGCGGCAGGGGCGTGACTTCATCCGCCAACTGGATGCTTTTGACGACCTGCAGGCTGCCCAAGAGCGCATGCCAGGCCAACGTCTGGACTTGTTTGACGATGCACCGGGCGCCGACGCCTCCCGCTTGCTCATGCAGCTGCAAAACCGCATCCGCGATTTGCGTTCGGCCCAAGACCCCGTGGACGCGCCTTGGCGCCCGGATGATGATTCCATCGTTTTTAAAGTGGCGCACAGCCCGGTGCGCGAACTCGAGGTGCTGCACGACCAGCTGCTGGCCTGGTTTGATGCACAGCCCGACCTTTCGCCACGCGATGTGGTGGTCATGGTGCCCGACATCGAAGTCATGGCTCCGGCCATCCGCGCTGTGTTTGGCCAGTACAAACGGGGCGATGCGCGTTTTATGCCCTTTGGCATCGCCGATCTGGGTGCACAGGCCACCAGCCCTTTGATCAACGCGGTGGAATGGCTGCTGGCTTTGCCCGAGCAGCGCAGCCGCATGAGCGAGCTGGTGGCGCTCCTGGAAGTGCCCGCGCTGGCCGCCCGTTTTGGCCTGTCAACCGAGCAACTGCCGACGCTCACGCGCTGGATGGCGGGCTCCGGCATACGCTGGGGCCTGTCAGCGGCGCACCGTGCAGGTCTGGGTCTGGCCACTTGTGGTGAAGACAACTCGGCCCTGTTTGGCGTGCAGCGCATGCTCATGGGTTACGCCTGCGGGGCTGACCCGTTACCGGACAGCGCGGGCATGGAGCCTTATGCCGAGGTGGGCGGGCTTGACGCCGAGCTGGCCGGGGCCTTGGCGCACCTGTTGCAGGCCTTGATGGACTGGTGGCAACAATGCGCCAGCGTCGCCACCCCGCAGGAGTGGGCCGAACGCGGGCGCGCCATGCTCGTGGCCTTGTTCAAGGCGCAGAGCGACGCCGACCGCAACGCATTGTCAGCGCTGGACCAGGCCCTGAGCGATTGGACCCGTGCTGCCGACCAAGCCGATTTTGCCCAGGCTGTTCCCTTGGCCGTGGCCCGCTCGGCTTGGATCGATGCACTCAAAGTACCCAAGCTGGAGCAACGCTTTCGGGCTGGCGGCGTGACTTTTTGCACACTCATGCCGATGCGGGCGATTCCTTTTGAAATGGTCTGCCTGCTGGGCATGAACGAAGGTGACTACCCTCGACGCAGCCCCCGTGCCGATTTTGACCTGATGGGTCTGCCGGGTATGGCCCGCCCGGGAGACCGTTCGCGCCGCGACGACGACAGACAACTCATGCTCGAAGCTTTGCTGTCTGCCCGGCGAACGCTGTATGTGAGTTGGTGCGGCCGCAGCGTGCGCGACAACAGCGAGCGCCCGCCTTCGGTGCTGGTGTCGCAGCTGCGCGATGAGATCGACGCGTTGTGGGGCCCAGGCAGTGCCGAGCGCCTGACCACGGTACACCCGCTGCAGCCCTTCAGTCGTGCGTATTTTGAAGAGGGCCGTGGTTTGCAGACCTATGCGAAGGAGTGGCGGACAGCGCAATCTGGATCGCCCCGTACTGAGCTCGATAGCGATAGGCTTGGCCTGCTGCCGCCATTGGAATCGGCCCAAGGCACGCCGGTGATCACGCTGGCGCAGTTGGCCAGGTTTTTGCGTCAACCTGTAGGGGCATTTTTTCGGGAACGTCTGCAAGTGCACCTGGAGGGCGACCGCAGTGCCTTGCACGACGAAGAACTGTTTGGCCTGGGTGGACTGGACCTGTACCAGTTGCTGGACCACGAACTGCAACGCGTGCCCTCGCACCTCAGCGCAGACGAATTGCCAAATCATGTGGCGCGTGTGGTGCAGCGCTTGCGTCAGGCTGGGGCATTGCCGCTGGCGGGGGTGGGCGCGCTGGAAGCGCAAAAGCTCATCCACATCTTGTTAACCCAGTTGCGGGCATTGCTGTGCGAGCGCGAAGCTGGCACCGATGCAGCCAGTCGCGTCCTCGTTGACCTGGCGCATCCACAGGTCCACTTGCAGGACACATTGGGCGGAGTGCTGGGTGACCAGGGAGGCCAGCTCTTGGTGACCCTGCGTGCCAACAAGCTGGTCCGCATTTCAGACGCTGGCACAGCGACAGTGCTGCCTGAAAAACTCATCGACATTTGGCTGCATTCGTTGGCCACCGCCGCCATGGGTCAGCCAATGCGCTGCGTGGTGGTGGGCCGCAACGCCGTGCTGCGGGTGCCCCCGCAAGCGCCGGACGCCGCTCGCGCGCAGTTGCAGGTTTTGCTGGCCACCTGGGCCGAGGGCATGCGCTGGCCACTGCCCCTGCCGCCAGCTGTGGCCTTGCAGTGGCTCAAAACCCCTGACAACCTCAATGCGTTGGCCGAAGTGTATGAGGGCAGCGACTTCAAGCGCCCAGAGAAAGACCAAGACCCTGCGCTGGCCCGCACCTACCCCACGCTTCAGGACTTGCTGGCCACACCCGCACTGAGTCGACTGGCCGAGGCGGTGTATGCACCCCTGAAAGTGTGGGCTGCAGAAACCGAGGTCGAGCTGTTGCCCGATGCGCGGGTTGACGAGCAAGAGGGGGAGGCCGCATGAGCAGTGCTCACGCCCTCCATGCCCCGAGCTTTCCACTGCGCGGCAGCCATCTGATCGAGGCGAGTGCGGGTACCGGCAAGACTTGGACCATCGCGGCGCTTTATGTGCGCCTGGTGCTGGGCCATGGCGAAGCGAGCACCGCACCCGTGCGCCCCATGCTGCCGCAAGACGTGTTGGTGATGACCTTCACCCGCGCCGCCACCCGCGAACTGTCGGACCGCATACGCGCTCGCCTGACCGAGGCGGCGCAGATGTTTCGTGGCAGCCAGGAGCCGGAGGACGCTTTTTTGCAGGAACTCTGGCGTGCATACCCCCCAGGCGAGCCGCGGGATCAGGCCGCCTGGCGGCTGTCCATGGCCGCGCAGGCGATGGACGATGCGGCCGTCTACACCATCGACGCCTGGTGCCAACGCATGCTGCGCGAGCATGCCTTCGACAGCGGCAATTTGTTTGAAGAAAACCTGGTGGGTGACGAAGCCGGGTTGCGCCTCCAAGCCGTGCAGGATTATTGGCGCCAACAGCTCTACCCCATGACCACGCCGCTGGTGGCCCAGGTGCTTCATGTCTGGCGGGACGTGCCCGCGCTCGACAAAGACATGGCGTCCCTCATGGCGGTACCCTTGGCCGATGGCGAAGTCGGCACGCTGGCCCAGGTGCTCGGCGCAGCTTTGGCCGAGCGCGAAGCGCAGCTCTGCGCCCTCAAGCAAGGTTGGGTCGAGAACGCTGACCGCTTGCAGGGTTGGATCGAGGCGCAGCTGGCACCCAAAAAACATGGCTGGAACGGCACGCTGCTGCAGCTGGGGCGCTGCCAAAAGTGGCTCGATTCGCTCAGGTCGTGGGCTCAAAGCGATGGCGATTTGAAAGCGCTACAAAATGCGATGGGCAAAGGCTGGGACCGTTTTACCCCCCAAGGTCTTCTGGCGTGCCGAAAAGAAGGCGATATGGTGGATCTGCCGCCAGAAAGTCAGGCTTATGAGCTGCTGCTGGCAGGACTTCAGGCGCTGCCCGATCCCTCTCAAGCCGCACGTCTGCATGCCCGTACCCACGTGCTGCAGCGCATGGCCGAGCTCAAGCGCCGCAGTGGTCTGTTTGGTTTTGCCGACATGCTGCAGCGCCTGGATGCGGCCCTGGCCGACCCCGAAGCGGGTGAGCGACTGGCTCAGCGACTGCGCGAGCAGTTTCCGGTGGCACTCATCGACGAGTTCCAGGACACTTCGCCGCTGCAATTTCGCATCTTTGACCGCATCTACTGCACAGCCGAGAACCGGCACGATACTGCACTGCTGTTGATCGGTGACCCCAAGCAATCGATTTACGGCTTCCGTGGTGCCGATATCCACAGCTACCTGGCGGCCCGCCGCGCCACCACAGGCCGTCATCACGTGTTAGGTATCAATTACCGGTCGACCAAAGCGGTGGTCGATGTGGTCAACCGCTGGTTCCAGATCACACCAGACGCCTTTGGCTACCGCCAAGAGGGCGATGACCCGCTGCCTTTCCAAGCCGTCAAAGCCAATGGCCGTAGCGAAGTCTTCACGGTCCACAGCGGTCCAGTAAAAGCCCTGACCTTGGTGCACGACGCCACCCTGCGTAGCTCGCGCGATGCGTTGGTGCATTTGTCGGCGTTGTGCGCCGAGCAGATTGTGGCCTGGCTGAGCGATCCGCAGGCCCGTTTTGCCGATGCAGACAAAGGCGACAAAGCGCTGCAGCCCAATGACGTGGCCGTGCTGGTGCGCACCGGCAAAGAGGCCGCT
>CANHUM010000103.1 GCA_947463845.1 Comamonadaceae bacterium | reverse complement strand
GCCACCAAAGTGGGCATCGGCCCCGGCAAGGTGTGCATCACCAAGCTGAAAACCGGCTTTGGCACTGGCGGCTGGCAGCTCTCAGCGCTCAAGTGGTGCGCCCGCGTGGCCACCAAGCCCATCATTGCCGACGGCGGCATCCGCAGCCACGGCGACATTGCCAAGAGCATCCGCTTTGGCGCGAGCATGGTCATGATCGGCTCGCTGTTTGCCGGCCATGAAGAGTCACCTGGCAAGACGGTGGAAGTCGATGGCGAGCTGTTCAAGGAGTACTACGGCTCGGCGTCCGATTTCAACAAAGGCGAGTACAAGCACGTGGAAGGCAAGCGCATTCTGGAGCCGATCAAGGGCAAGCTGGCCAACACGCTGATTGAGATGGAGCAAGACGTGCAAAGCTCGATCAGCTACGCCGGTGGCAAGAAGCTGATGGACATCCGCAAGGTGAACTACGTGATCCTGGGCGGCGACAACGCGGGCGAACACCTGTTGATGTGATCCAAGGGTTCAGCGCAAGGCCCCCAGCGCCAGCATCACACCGCTGAGCACCAGCAAGACGCAGATCATCTGGCGCAAACGCGCCACAGACACGTGGTGCGCCATGCGGTGTCCCAGCCACACACCGGTCAGCGCCACGGCGATCAGCACCGCCCAGCGCTGCCAGAGCCAGCCGCTGGACAAGCGCCCCTCCCAGGCCATGCCCAGCAGCACGGTGGCTGCTGCCACCGCAATGACCGTCAGGCCCAAAGCCACGGCGTTCGGGCCCATGTGGACTACCAGCGCGGCTACCCCGTGCTGGTCAACCGCCCGCACGAGACCGATTTCGCCCGTGATGTGGCCGAAGAACTGCTGGGCCCAGATCGCTTGACCCGCCAAGGCAAGGCGTTGACAGGGAGCGAGGACTTCGCCTTTTTCCTGGAACAGGTGCCGGGCTGCTACCTGCTGATCGGCAACGGTGACGCCGAAAGCGGCGGTCATGGCGCCTGCATGGTGCACAACCCGGGTTATGACTTCAACGACGACAACGTGGCCATCGGTTCAGCTTACTGGGCGCTGCTGGTGCAGCGGTTTTTGCCGGCCCAAGCGTGAGCAGGTCATGCACGGCAGCTGACCCTGCCCCCTGAGCCGGTGGACGCCGGTCCCGGCCAGCAGACAGACAGGTCTGAGACAATGGCAGGGTGAACATGACCGACCTGATCCAAACCGTTTTGATTTACGCCCTGCCGGTGATCTTTGCGATCACCTTGCACGAGGCCGCCCACGGCTACGCTGCGCTGCGCCTGGGTGACAACACCGCATCCGTGCTGGGCCGCGTCACCCTCAACCCCATCCCGCACATTGACCTGGTGGGCACCATCTTGCTGCCGCTGCTGCTGTACTTCAGCACCAGCGGTGCCTTTTTGTTTGGCTATGCCAAACCGGTACCGGTGCGTTTTGACCGGCTGCGCCACCCCAAGCGCGACATGGTCTGGGTCGCCTTGGCCGGACCAGGGGCGAACCTGTTTCAGGCTTTGCTGTGGGGTGTGCTGTTTTACCTGCTCACGGGCAGCGGCGTGACCGAGCGCTTTTTCATCGAGATGTGCAAGGCTGGCATGTTGACCAACGTGGTCATGTTCGCCTTCAATTTATTCCCGCTGCCACCGCTGGACGGCGGGCGCATCCTGGTCGGCCTGCTGCCCTGGCGGCAGGCGGTGCTGGTGTCGCGCGTCGAGCCTTGGGGCTTTTTCATCGTGATGGCTCTGGTCCTCACGGGTCTCATCAGCGCCTGGTGGATGCAGCCCCTGATGGGCGCGACTTTTGATCTGCTCAAACTCACCCTCAGCCCGCTGGCAGCCTTGTTGCGCTGATTTCATTTTCACCGTTTGCCTGTTTTCTCATGAACTCCAACACCCGCACACGCGTTCTCACCGGCATCACCACCACCGGCACCCCCCATCTGGGCAACTATGTGGGCGCGATCCGACCCACAGTGCACGCCAGCCGCGACACCCAAACCGACGGTTTTTACTTTCTGGCCGACTACCACGCGCTCATCAAGTGCGACGAACCCGCCCGCATCCAGCGCTCCACGCTCGAAATCGCGGCCAGCTGGATCGCCTCGGGCCTGGATCCAGACAAAGTCACTTTTTATCGCCAGTCGGACATCCCCGAAATCCCCGAGCTCACCTGGCTCCTGACCTGCGTGACCGGCAAGGGCGTGCTCAACCGGGCCCATGCCTACAAGGCCGCCGTTGACAAAAACAATGCTGCAGGGCACGACCCGGACAGCGATGTGTCGGCAGGTTTGTTCATGTACCCGGTACTCATGGGTGCCGACATTTTGATGTTCAAGGCGCACAAGGTGCCCGTGGGTCGCGACCAGATCCAGCACATCGAAATGGCGCGCGACATGGCATCCAGCTTCAACCATTTGTATGACGAACACTTTGTGCTGCCTGAAGCCGTGATCGAAGAATCGGTGGCACTGCTCCCAGGCCTGGATGGCCGCAAGATGAGCAAAAGCTACGACAACACCATCCCGCTGTTTGCCCCGGCGGCGCAGATGCGCAAGCAGATCGCAGGCATCGTGACCGACTCCAAAGCGCCTGGCGAGCCCAAGGCCACCGAAGGCTCAGCACTGTTCCAGATTTACCAGGCCTTTGCCAGCGCCGAAGAGACGGCCGCCATGGCCCGCGCCTATGCCGAAGGCATTGGCTGGGGCGACGCCAAGCAAATGCTGTTTGAGCGCATCGACCGCGAAATCGCGCCCATGCGCGAGCACTACCAAGCGCTGGTCAGCAACCCGGCGAAGATGGACCAAATATTGTTGGCCGGTGCCGACAAAGCCCGCCAACTGGCCACGCCCTTCATGCGCGAATTGCGCCATGCCGTGGGCTTGCGCAACTTGTCATCGGGCAGCGCAGCGCCGGTGGCCAAAGAAGCCAAAACCGCCCTGCCCAGCTTCAAGCAATACCGCGAAAGCAATGGCCAGTTTTATTTCAAAATGGTCGACGCCAAAGGACAGATCCTGCTGCAAAGTCTCGGCTTCGCCTCACCCAAGGAGGCAGGACAGGCCATTGCGCGTCTCCAGACCGAGGGCGCGCAAGCACTGAAGGCGCTGGAACCCTCACTCGAGACCTTGACAACGTCCGCCCGCCAATCGGCCGTCTCGAACTTGCAGCTCTTGCAAGAAGCCCGTCAAGGTCAAGAAAACTGATTTTGTTGTTTTCAACAAAATCTATGGCTTAAATCCTAAAATACTGATACTCTTGTACTTTAAGGCTAACGCAGAGAATAAAACATGACTGTTTACGTCATTGATGACCACCCCCTGATGCGCGACGCGCTGACCATGTTGGTTCACCGGGTCAAGCCCGGCCTGAAGATCATCCCGATCCACAAGTTGAACGTGGTCGAGTCCACGGTGGAAAAAAACGGTCCCGCCGAGCTCTTTTGCCTTGACCTCCAATTGCCCGACACTTTGGGCATGTCGGGCGTTCAGGTCCTGAAGGCCAAATTCCCCAATGTGCCTTTGGCAGTTGTGACCAGCTCCAGCGCCAGCGAATTTGAACAACGCTGCATGGACGCCGGGGCTGATGTGTTCATTGAAAAATCGAACAGTCCCGCGCAAATCATTGCGGCCTTGCGTGGATTGTTGGTCAGTGAAGAAGATGCCGCTGCTGAAGACGCCGCCACCCCTGCGGGACCGACCAAACTGTCCAAGCGTCAAAAGCAACTGATCCTGATGCTGGACCAGGGCTTGTCCAACCGAGACATTGCCGAAAAGTTGAACATCAGCGAACACACCGTCAAGGTGCATTTCTGGCGGCTTTTCCGCCGCTTGGGCGTCAACAGCCGCACGCAAGCACTGCACTTCGCACGGACCAACGGTTGGCTGGGCATCTGACACGGCCCCTTGCACGGAACTCGCGCCAGACCAAAGGACTGAACTTCAGTCCTTTTTCTTTTTGTCTTTGTTGATGATGTCTGGCGTCACCGCGTCCACCACGTTCACAGCGGTTTTCACGCCATAAACGACCGTCGATGCAGCCGCATCCGCAATGGCCAAAACTGTGCAGGCTTGCAACAAAGGCAGTGTGAGCAAAGTGGAAATCAAGATCTGGCGTTGCATGGTTGGAAATGACTTTGTAAGGCTGTGCCAGTGAAAATCCAGCGGCAACATAAAGCGGACAACTGAAATCACAAGTGAATGGACTGAAAAAAACCCCGCTATCAGGCGATCAAGCGGGGTTTTCTCTTGGCGGAGAGGGAGGGATTCGAACCCTCGGTAGTGTTGCCACTACGCCTGATTTCGAGTCAGGTACATTCGACCACTCTGCCACCTCTCCGGATTCGGTGCGATGTATCGAAGCCGTGATTCTATCAGGCTCGCAAGGTCTCCAGACCGCCCAGATAAGGGCGCAAGACCTCGGGCACCGTGACAGAGCCGTCGGCATTCTGGTAGTTCTCGAGCACCGCCACCAGTGCACGGCCCACGGCCAAGCCCGAACCATTCAAGGTGTGGACCAGCTCGTTCTTGCCCTGCGCATTCTTGAAGCGGGCTTGCAAGCGACGCGCCTGGAAAGCCTCGCAATTGGACACCGAGCTGATCTCTCGGTAGGTGTTTTGCGCGGGCACCCAGACCTCCAGGTCATAGGTCTTGCTCGCACCAAAGCCCATGTCACCCGTGCACAGACTCATGACCCTGTAGGGCAGGCCCAGCTTTTGCAAAATGGCTTCGGCGTGGCGTGTCATGTCCTCCAGCGCCTGGTAGCTGTGGTCGGGGTGCACGATCTGCACCATCTCGACTTTGTCAAACTGGTGCTGCCGAATCAGGCCGCGCACATCGCGACCGCCGCTGCCTGCTTCTGAACGGAAGCAAGGCGTGTGCGCGGTCAGCTTGATCGGCAAATCGCTCTCGGCCAAGACCTCGTCGCGTACGACGTTGGTGAGCGTGACCTCAGAGGTGGGAATCAGGTACAGCGCCTGGCTTTCTTCACCCTCTTGCCCACCCTTGTTGGCGGCAAACAGATCGGCTTCGAATTTGGGCAACTGGCCCGTACCACGCAGCGTGTCGGCGTTCACGATGTAAGGCGTGTAGCACTCGGTGTAGCCATGCTCTTGAGTCTGCACATCCAGCATGAACTGCGCCAGCGCCCGGTGCAAACGGGCGACAGGCCCGCGCATGAAGGTGAAGCGGGAACCCGTCAGCTTGGTGCCGGTCTCAAAGTCCAGGCCCAGCGGGCCACCGATGTCCACATGGTCCTGGAGTTCAAAGTCAAAACTGCGCACTGTGCCCCAGCGGCGCACCTCGACATTGCCGTGCTCATCGCTGCCCACAGGAACGCTTTCGTGTGGCAAATTGGGCACCGCCAAGAGCAGGGTCTGCAGCTCGGCCTGAATCACTTCAAGGCGTTGCGCAGAAGCGTCCAGCTCGTCCTTGATGGCGCCCACCTGCGCCATGACCGCATCGGCTTCGGCATGTTGCCCCTTGCCTTTGAGCATGCCGATCTGTTTGGACAGGCTGTTGCGCTGGCTTTGCAGTTCTTCGGTGCGGGTCTGCAGGGTTTTGCGCTCGCCCTCCAAAGCACGGAACGCCTCCACATTCAGGAACGGCTGGGGATTTTTACGGGTCTGCAGACGCGCCACGGCAGCGTCCAGATCTTTGCGGAGTAAAACAATGTCAAGCATGGCGTGATTGTAGTGATGCCGTTACCACGCGATGACCGCGTGCAGGCCTCAATCGAGCTTGAGGCCTTTGGGCAGCGGAAACTTGATGGTCTCCTGGATGCCATCCAGGGTGCGTACCGATACCGCACCCAGCGTCCTCAGGCGCGCAATCACCTCTTGCACAAGCACATCGGGGGCCGAAGCGCCTGCCGTCAAGCCCACTTTTTGGGCCCCGTCAAACCAGGACTCTTGCAAGTCAGCCGCGCTGTCCACCATGTAAGCCGGCGTGCCCAAGCGGTCGGCCAGCTCGCGCAAGCGGTTACTGTTGGAGCTGGTTGGACTGCCCACCACGATGACCACATCCACCAGCGGGCTCATGAGCTTGACCGCGTCCTGGCGGTTTTGGGTCGCGTAGCAAATGTCTTGCTGCTTGGGCTCGCGCACCTGAGGAAAACGCGCTTTGACAGCCGCCACGATCTCGGCGGCGTCGTCCACGCTCAGCGTCGTCTGCGTGACCACGGCCAACAACTCGGTCTGGGCGGGTTGAACCTTGGCCACGTCATCCACGTCCTCGACCAAGTGGATACCGCTGTCGAGCTGGCCCATGGTGCCTTCGACTTCGGGGTGGCCCTTGTG
>CANHUM010000102.1 GCA_947463845.1 Comamonadaceae bacterium | reverse complement strand
CCGTGACAAAAATCTTCCGCAGCACGACCTCGGGCGCCAACATCAGATGACCATTGTCTGCCAGATGCTCGGCAACATTGCTCTCTTTTTGACTGGGTCGGGGTACAAGCAAGGTGGAGCCTGCCTTGACCAACATCCTGGGCGGAATGCCATTGATCGTACGCAGCTGCGCGACCGGCATGCCGACTTCCTTGGCAACGTCTTCGGCTTTCATGGTGCGAGTCGCCAGCCATGCCGTCCAAGAGGACAGTCTGGCGCCTGCGCGTGATTGCAAGTTGTTTTCGAAAACGGCAGCGTTGTCCCAGGGCAGCAAAATATGGGGTGTTCCCGCAGCCAATATCACCGGGCGACTCATGGCAGGGTTGAGGGCCTTGAAGTCTTTGAGGCTGACATTGGCCAGCTTGGCAGCCATGTCCACATCGATATCCCTGTCAATCGGGACACTTCTGAAAAATGGATGGTTCTGAATCAGGGGTAAAACTGTTTTAAAGGCTTCGGGTTGCGCAATGATGTTTTTCACGGCCTGCAGTTTGGGCACGTAAAAACGCGTCTCATCTGGCATGCGCAATTCACTGTAGGTCAGAGGTTTACCTTGAGCCTTGTTGCGCGCCAATGCCCGGCTCACACTGCCTTCTCCCCAGTTGTAAGCGGCCAGTGCCAGATGCCAATCGCCAAACATGTTGTAGAGCTTTTGCAGGTAATCCAGCGCCGCACGGGTGGATTCCAGCACATCCCGGCGTTCATCCCTGAACAGGTTTTGCTTGAGGTCGAAATACTTGCCGGTGGCGGGCATGAACTGCCACATCCCCGCCGCCTTGGCGCTGGAAACCGCTTGTGGGTTGAAGGCCGATTCGATGAATGGCAACAGCGCCAACTCGGTGGGCATTTTTCGTCGTTCCAGTTCTTCGACGATGTGAAAAATATAGGGTCTGGAGCGCTCTGTCATGCGCAAGAAATAATCCGGCCGGCTGGCATACCAGACTTCGCGGTTGCGAACCAATTCGTTGTCCAGATCGGGCATGGCGAAACCCATGCGGATGCGCTCCCAAATGTCGGTGGGTGCCTGCAAGCCTAAAAGTGCATGGGGCTTCAGTTCGACAGAGCGGTCAGAGCCGAGCGCTGAAGGCTTTTCAGGCGTTGGCTCAGAAGAGCTCAATGGGGTGGGCGCCGGCACCGACGTTGGTGCGGACAGAACGGGCGTGCGTTCTTCGTCGGACTTGAGCGAAGTTGAGGCACAACCAGTGAGGACCCCTGCCAGCAACACGCTTGCAGGCAGGCTCCAGCGGGGTGCACGATGGAAAGACAGCAAATTCATCGGAAATCGTTCTTCCATTGGCGAAGGGCAGCAAAGGTGGAGATCTCGTCAACAGCCATGGGATTGTGCAAGCGGACTGCTGCTGCGACCGAGGGCTCGCGGCTTCGCAAAAAAGGGTTGATGTCGCATTCAGTTTGAAGTGCGACCGGCAGTGTGGGCAACGCTTGTTCGCGCTGGTGGGTACACAGCGCAAAGTGCGACTGTAAGGCCTGGTTATCGGGTTCGACGACCAGCGCGAACCTCAAATTGGACAGGGTGTATTCGTGTGCACAGCATACCCGTGTGTTGCCGGGTAAACCAGCCAAGCGGTCCAGCGAGGTCAGCATTTGGGCGGGCGTGCCCTCAAACAATCGACCGCAACCTCCAGAAAACAGGGTGTCGCCACAAAAAAGTATGGGTTCCTGCGCTGGCGGTTGTGTCCAAAAGGCGATGTGTCCGAGGGTGTGGCCGGGCACTTCATGGACATCGAGGGTCAAACCGTGCCAGTCTAGACGGTCACCTTGCTGAAGTCCCTGGGCCGGTACGGGCATTTTTTCCAGAGCGGGGGCCAGCACCTGAGCACCCGTGTGGGTCACCAGTTCGGCCAGGCCACCAGTGTGGTCGGCGTGGTGGTGCGTGACTAGAATCGTGTCCAATTGGACATGCGGGTGCTCTTGCATCCAGGCCAGCACAGGCGCACTGTCGCCAGGGTCGACCACCAGAGCATGGCGTTGCGTGTGTAACAACCAAATATAGTTGTCTGCAAATGCGGGCAGGGCAATGAGTCTCATGAAGTCACCGATTATAGAAAGTGAAGATCCCATGCCCGCTTGGTTGGCCCCGCTGGGTCAGCCTGCTGCCTCGCGTTTATGGGCCTGGGAGCAAGCCCAGTCCGATGAATTGTTGGCCGACGTTTTTGGCTATCACGCAGTGCAGTTGGGATGGCCCCAATTGCAGACCTTGCGCCACAACCGGATGCCTCACCGCTGGCAAGCCTGTGCGGAGTTCGAATGGAACGAGAACCCCAACGACGGGGTCGAATCAGACCTCTGGCTGGACAGTCGCGCCTGGCCCTGGCCCGCCGACAGCCTGGACCTGGTGGTGTTACCTCACACGCTGGAGCGTTCGACCGATCCACATGCTTGTTTGCGTGAAGTCGAGCGTGTTCTGATTCCGGAAGGTCAGGTGCTCATCACGGGCTTGAATCCTCTGAGTACTTGGGGTTGGCGGCAATCCCGCGGTGCGCCCCAACCCGGTCCTACTCTGACGCTGATTGGTTATCGGCGTCTGCGTGATTGGTTGCGCTTGCTCGGATTTGAGGTGCATGTCAGCCGCTTTGGAGGCTGGACACCCCCCATGGGCAGTGAGCGCTGGATGCGCCGTTTCGGTTGGATGGAAAGCGCCGGAGAGCGGTGGTGGCCCATTTTGGGCGGGGTGTATCTGTTGCTGGCCACCAAACGGGTGCCCGCCGGACGACTTTTGCCAGCACGCACCTGGCGCAAGGTACGATCGTCCGCTGCGGCGACTGCACCCGTAGCCCGCTCAGACGCTTCATCATGCCGTCCATTTATCGAGAAAGATGCCGTTGACACCCGTTGAAATCCACACCGATGGTGCCTGCAAGGGCAATCCTGGCCCTGGAGGATGGGGGGTCCGCCTGCAATCGGGTCACCATGTGCAGGAATTATTGGGTGGAGAGCTGAACACCACCAACAACCGGATGGAGTTGACGGCGGTCATTGAGGGCCTTTTGGCACTCAAACGGCCCTGTCAGGTCACGCTGTATCTGGACAGCGAATATGTGCGCAAAGGGATCACCGAATGGATCCACGGGTGGAAAGCCCGCGGGTGGCGTACTGCTGCGAAACAACCCGTCAAAAATGCCGATTTGTGGCAAAAACTGGACACCGTGGTGTCATCTTCGGGACATCGGATCGACTGGCGCTGGGTCAAAGGGCACAACGGTGATCCGGGCAACGAGCGCGCGGACGCGCTGGCCAACCAAGGCGTGGAAAGAGCCTTGGGAAGGTCCAGCGCAACGGGATGACCCTCACTTGGGGTTCTGAGCAGGCCCACCAGTGGCTTGGCCAAATGCCCTATGGCTTATAGGGAAATTCGGTTTGCACTGTTACATTGACATGTTCTTGCAGCCCGCAAATTGAGAGATATCTGAATGGCTTACAAAAAGAAATACGCAGTCTTGGCGCTTTTGGGCATTTCTGTTGCTTCCGGTGCCGCCTGGTGGTGGCAAAACAAGTTGCCGAACGATGCGTCGGGCAAGCCATCCTCCGCAGCCCCGTCAGCGCCTGCTGGTCCTGGATCCGCGCCGGGCGGTGGACCCGCCCGGGTTCCGGCTGTGGAGGTGGCCAAGGTCGAGAGCATGACGCTGGTGGACGAGACCCAGGCCGTGGGCTCTTTGCGCTCTCGTCAAGGGGTGATGCTTCGCCCTGAAGTTGGCGGCCGCGTCAAACAGATCCATTTCAATGATGGTCAGCGTGTCCGCAAGGGGCAGTTGATGGTCCAATTTGACGACCAATTGCAACAGGCGCAAGTGGCTCAGGCTCGTGCGGAGTTGTCGATTGCCGAGGCCAACCACAAGCGCAACCAGGAGTTGGTGGCGCAAAGCTTCATCAGTCAGCGCTCACTGGATGAAAGTGCAGCAGCCCTGGAAGTGTCGCGCGCCAAGCTTTCATTGGCTCAGGCCACACTGCAACGGCTGCAGGTGCTGGCGCCCTTTGATGGTTTGACAGGCCTCAAACAAATCAACGTAGGCGACTATCTGAAAGATGGCGCGGACATGGTCAATTTGGAAGACATCGATGCCGTGTTGCTCGACTTTCGATTGCCCGAGCGCTTTCAGTCCAAAATCCGTGCCGGACAAAAAGCGCAGCTGACGGTCGATGCCCTGCCAGGCAGACCATTCACCGCCATCGTGCAGGCGGTGGACCCCTTGATCGAGCCCAATGGCCGTTCTGTGGGCGTGCGCGGCTGCATTGATAACCGCCAACAGCAACTGCGTCCAGGCATGTTTGCCCGCGTCAATGCGGTGTTTGGCACCCGGGAAAATGCCTTGGTCATTCCAGAGGAAGCCATCATCCCCCAGGGAGGTCGCACCTTTGTGGTCAAGGTCGTTGCGGGCGACAAGCCTGATGCGCGCGTATCCGAACGGGTGGCCGTCAAAGTGGGACTGCGTTTGCCAGGCAAAGTCGAGATTCTGGAAGGCTTGACCGCAGGGGACACCGTGGTCACAGCAGGTCACCAGCGCTTGCAAAAAGACGGCACAGCTGTCCGGGTGGTCGATTTGTCCCAGCCTGGCGGTGGCAGACCTGGTGCAACGGGAGGTCAGCCCGCTGTGGCTGGGGCTCCTCCTGCTGCAGCGGCTCCCCCTGCAGCTTCGGCTCAGGCTTCATCAGGTCCTGCCGGTCCTCGGCCTTCAGCTGCAGGTGGCAAACCTGCTCAAGGATCTGCCAAGAACGTGGCCCTGTCTGGACCGAATCCTTGCCTGAGGGGCGCTGATGCAACTCGCTGAAGTTTCCATCCGGCGGCCGGTTCTGGCCGTGGTCATGTCGATGCTGATCGTGCTGATTGGTGCGGTCAGTTTCAAAAGTCTGTCGTTGCGCGAGTACCCCAAGATCGACGAACCGACGGTGACAGTGACGACCCGCTACGTGGGTGCTTCTGCAGAGGTGGTTGAATCTCAGGTCACCAAGCCCTTGGAAGACTCGATTGCAGGCATTGATGCGGTGGACGTGATCACCTCGATCAGCCGCGCTGAACAGTCCCAGATCACGGTACGTTTTCGCCTCGAAAAGGACGCCGACACAGCGGCCGCTGAAGTGCGTGATCGTACGGCCCGAGTGCGCAACCGATTACCTCAAACGGTGGAAGAACCCGTCATCGCCAAAGTCGAAGCCGATGCTTTTCCTGTCATCTGGTTGGCGTTTTCCAGTGACACACTGGATGCATTACAGATCAACGATTTGGTCAATCGCGTGGTCAAGCCGCGCTTGCAAACTGTGACGGGTGTGGCCGATGTGCGCATTTTCGGTGAGCGCAAATACGCCATGCTGGTGTCTTTGGACCATGCACGGTTGTCGTCCTACAAGTTGACGCCCCAAGATGTGGAGGACGCCATCCGGCGTAACAACCTGGAATTGCCAGCGGGTCGGATTGAGTCTTCCAACCGGGAATTCAGCGTTTCGTCGCAAACCGATCTGAATCGGGCGGGGCAATTTGGTGACATTGTGATCCGAAGCGTCAACGGATTTCCCATCAAGTTGCGCGATGTGGCGCAAATTCGTGAAGGGGCGGCCAGTGACCGCAGCGCTGTGCGCTTGAATGGGCAGTCGGCCATTTCTGCCGGCGTGATCCGTCAGGCCACCGCCAACCCGTTGGAGTGGTCGGCGGGTGTGCGTGAGATGATTCCCAAGCTCAAGGCTGACTTGCCAGCCGACATGGTGATCAACATTGCCAACGACAATTCGGTGTTCATTGACCGATCGATCAAAAGTGTTTTCAACACCATTGTCGAAGCCGTCGTTTTGGTGGCGTTGGTGATTTTTGTCTTTTTGCGTACCTTCCGCGCTTCGATCATCCCGATCATCACCATCCCGGTCAGTTTGATCGGGGCGTTCGCCATGATGGCCTTGGCGGGTTTCACCATCAACACCTTGACCCTCTTGGCCTTGGTCCTGGCCATTGGTTTGGTGGTGGACGATGCCATCGTGGTGCTGGAGAACATCTATCGGCACATTGAAGAGGGCTTGGATCCGTTCTCCGCAGCCGTCAAAGGCGTGCGTGAAATCAGCTTTGCCGTGATTGCCATGACATTGACACTGGCAGCAGTGTTCGCGCCCTTGGCTTTCACGCCAGGGCGGACAGGCAAATTGTTCGGTGAATTTGCGCTGGCCTTGGCAGGCGCTGTGTTGGTCTCAGGCTTTGTGGCCCTGACATTGGCCCCCATGCTCAGCGCCAAGTTGCTCAAGCACAACCCCCATCCCGGTTGGTTTGACCGTTCCATGGAAAAGTGGTTGACGGCACTCTCCTCGAGTTATGAGAATTTGCTGACCCTGATTTTGAGCCGTGCGCGTTGGGTGGTGGTCTTGGTCATGCTGGCGTCAGGCGTCGGCATTGCCGCGATCTACCCCACCATGAAGCAAGAACTCTCGCCTCTGGAAGACCGTGGCACCATTTTGGCCACCATCAATGCGCCCGATG
>CANHUM010000101.1 GCA_947463845.1 Comamonadaceae bacterium | reverse complement strand
TTGTGGTGCTGGGTGGCTTCATTGGCGCCATTTTGGTGGCCATGTACTTACCAATTTTCAACTTGGGACAAGTTTTCTGACATGAGCGACAGCTTTTGGGCACTTGGATGGGCAGGCTTGCTGGGTCTGATGATCGGCAGTTTTTTGAATGTGGTGATCTACCGCTTGCCTCGGATGATGCAGGCCCAATGGGACGCCGACACGGGATCCCAAGCTGCGCGCGGGCAGCCCTTCAACTTGGCCATTCCCGGCTCGCATTGCCCGCATTGCCAACACCCTTTGCGTTGGTCCGAAAACATTCCGCTGTTCAGTTTCATCGCCCTGCGGGGGCGGTGCGCACATTGTCAACAGCCCATCGCTTGGCGGTACCCGTTCATTGAAATGATCACTGCAGGGCTTTTCATGGGGATCGTGTTCCAACACGGCTGGGGCTTTGCAGCCTTGGCTTGGGCCGGATTTGCTTCTGCGTTGCTTGCCCTGGCCGCCATCGATGCCGATACCCGCTTGTTGCCCGACATCATCACCCAACCCTTGGTTTGGGCAGGCTTGCTCGCGGCAAGCCTGGGCATTTCGGGGATCGGTCTGCAAGAGGCCGTTTGGGGCGCTGTGGCGGGCTACCTGTTTTTATGGGCGGTTTACTGGTTGTTCAAAGGCCTGACCGGCAAAGAAGGCATGGGTCAAGGAGACTTCAAGTTGTTGGCCGGTCTGGGCGCCTGGTTGGGGTGGCCAGCTTTGCTGTCTTTGGTGCTCATGGCCTCCATCTTGGGCATCTTGGGCGGGATAGGCCTGAAATTACGCGGACAATTGTCCGACAATGGCGAGCTGGCTTTTGGACCTTACCTCGTCATCGCAGGTCTGTGGGTCATGGCCTTTGGCCCCCTGCCCGGCTTGCATGCTTAACACCATGAACACTCAGCGAATTTGGCGAATTGGCCTGACGGGCGGCATCGGCAGCGGCAAAAGCACCGTGGCCGGGATGCTGGCCGCACGGGGTGCCGCCGTGATCGATGCCGACGCGATTTCTCGCAGTTTGACCGCGCCAGGTGGTCGAGCGATCAAGCCCATTGCGCAAGCTTTCGGGCCGGACATGATCGATGCCCAAGGCGGGATGGACCGACAGGCCATGCGCGAGCACGTTTTTCAGAATGTTCAAGCCAAAAAACAGCTCGAAGCCATCATCCACCCCTTGGTCAGTCAGATCACGGCAGAGCAAGCGCAAGAGGCCGTGCGAAGCGGCCGGCGCGTGCTGGTGTTCGATGTGCCCTTGCTGGTGGAGTCAGGTGAGCGCTGGCGAAAGCAGGTCGACAGAGTGATGGTGGTGGACTGCGATACCGACACCCAACGCCAGCGCGTCATGGCCCGTAGCGGATTGGTCGCTGAAGAAATTGATCGCATCATGGCCCTGCAAGTCACCCGTGCGCAACGCCTGGCCTGTGCTGACAGTGTGATCTTCAACCAAGGCCTGAGTCTGGCCGAACTGGAGGCCGAAGTGGTCCGGGTGGCCGCTGACTTCGGGCTATGATGATGGCATTGAAAGACGCCGCGTGATCCTCTACGAATACCCTTTTAACGAACGCATCCGCACTTACTTGCGGCTGCAACACCTGTTCAACCGCCTGGGCCAGTTGATGGTTCGGACAGAGGCGTTGGACCACCACTTTGCACTGACCACTTTGTTCGAAGTCATGGAGGTGGCATCCCGATCGGAGCTCAAGTCCGACGTCTTAAAAGACCTGGAACGCCAAAAACAGCTCTATAACGGCTACCGTGGCAACCCAGCCATCTCTGAAAAAGCCCTGGACGGCCTGATCGCGCAGCTCGATGAGCATTTTGAAGCGCTCAACCAAGTCAGCGGCAAGATTGGCCAAAGTCTGAGTGACAACGACTTCCTCATGGGCTTGCGCAGCAGAGCGGTCATTCCGGGAGGTACCTGCGAATTTGACATGCCTGCCTACCATGCTTGGCAGCACCACGATGCCGCCAGCCGCAGCCAGGACCTGGCGAAATGGGTAGCCCCATTTGGACCTTTGGCCCAATCCTTGAAGTTGCTGCTGCAGATGCTGCGCGAATCCGGTAGCAGCCAGAAAGTCATGGCCACAGCCGGTCAGCTGCAACAAAACCTGCCCCAAGGGCGCACCTTTCAATTGCTGCGGCTCAAAATCGACCCTGCTTTGGGCATCACACCCGAGATCAGCTGCAACCGTTTGTTGGTGGTGATCCGCATGATGCGCCAGCAAAGCGATGGCAAATTGGTGGCCACCACCGATGACGTGCCCTTTGAGATGTCTTTGTGCGCATGAGCGACGCCACAGCGCCTGAAAGTTTCAAGCCACGATCGGTACGCTGCCCTGCCTGCGCGGGCCAAAGCCTGTACAGCAGCGCCAACCCCTACCGCCCTTTTTGCAGTGCCCGATGCAAGGGGGTGGACTTGGGGGCCTGGGCCAGCGAAGAATTCAAACTCCCCGACAACACACCGCCCGACGAGACCTTTGGTGATCCACGTTGGCAGTGAGCCGCCCGAAACTCCTCAGGACTCAGGTGTGCGTGGGCTGTCTGAACTGACGCTCTTCGGCCAACCAAGCCAATACGGGAACGGTCCCCGGCAAGACGGGCTCCACTGCCACCGGCAGCAACTGCCAAGCATGTGATTGCGCCTCGCGCATTTGCAACTCGCCCTGCCAGTCCCACACCTTACAAAAGTGCAGTCGCACCAAGGCGTGCGGGTAATCGACCATCTGGGTTTTCCAGACCTGCGCTGTGCCAATGGTGATGCCCAGCTCCTCTTGCAGCTCGCGGCGCAACGCTTGCTCAACCGTCTCACCGGCTTCGAGCTTGCCACCCGGGAATTCCCAATAGCCCGCATACACCTTGCCCGCTGGGCGAGAAGTCAGCAAAAACCGGCCATCGGCTTGCAGCAACACCCCCACGGCCACATCGACCACAGCACGCTCGGCCTGACCTGCGCTCAGGTCTTCGCGCGTACGCTCCCCATCGGCCACCAACAGACCTGGACTCATGCAAGGTCGGCTTGGCGGCCCATCATGTCCCGCGCAAACTGGTAAGCCACACGGCCGCTGCGCGAGCCGCGCTCCAAAGCCCACAACAAAGCGTCAGGGCGCGCGGCTTCGATTTGCGCAGGCGTAGCACCCAGCGCGCTGAGCCACTGCCCAGCAATGGTCAGGTACTCGTCTTGCGAGAAAGGGTAGAAACTGATCCACAGACCAAAGCGCTCGGACAAGGAAATCTTCTCTTCCACGCCCTCACCGGGATGGACTTCGCCATCCTCAGTATGTTTGTAGGTGAGGTTCTCGCTCATGTACTCGGGCAGCAGGTGGCGGCGGTTGCTGGTGGCATACACCAACACATTGGGGGTCGAGGCCGCCACGGTACCGTCCAGAATCGACTTGAGCGCCTTGTAGCCAGGCTCGCCATCTTCAAAACTCAGGTCGTCGCAATAGACCACGAATTTTTCGGGGCGACCTGCCACCACTTCGATGATGTCGGGCAGATCGGTCAGGTCTTCCTTGTCCACCTCAATCAAGCGCAAGCCCTGAGGCGCATAGGTGTTCAGGCACGCCTTGATGAGCGAGGACTTGCCGGTACCACGTGCGCCTGTGAGCAATACATTGTTGGCGGGGCGACCGCGCACAAACTGCTCCGTGTTGCGCTGCAGCTTTTCCTTTTGATCGTCGATTTCCTTCAGGTCGGCCAGCGTCATCGCCGCCACATGGCGCACAGGTTCGAGCACGCCGTGGCCAGACGAGCGCTTGCGATAGCGCCAGGCAATGGCCTGCGTCCAGTCAGGCGCAGACAGGGGCTGGGGCAAGACCGACTCGATGCGGTCCACCAGCTGACTGACTTTGGCCAGCAGTTGGTCCAGGGCAGATGAAGCTGAAGCGTTCATGAACGGTAATCCGCGTTGATGGTGACGTACTCGTGGCTCAAGTCGCAGGTCCACACCGTATCGGTGGCGGTGCCCCTACCAAGACCCACGCGCACGGTGATCTCGCTGCCCTTCATGACACGCTGACCGTCTTCTTCCCGGTACTCGGCGCGGCGGCCGCCTTTGGAGACCACATGCACATCGTCCAAATGCAGCTCGATCAGGCCCTGGTCCAGGTCTTCAATACCGGCGTAGCCCACGGCGGCCAGAATGCGGCCGAGGTTCGGGTCGCTGGCAAAGAAAGCGGTTTTGACCAAGGGCGAATGCGCTATGGCATAGGCCACTTGGCGGCACTCCTCACCCGTGCGGCCCCCTTCGACCTGCACGGTGATGAACTTGGTAGCGCCCTCGCCGTCGCGCACGATGGCATGCGCCAGCTGGCGGGCCACTTGCATCAAGCCCTGCACCAAGGCCTGGCCATCGACGCTGTTCAGCGAGGTGATGGATGCGTTATCTGCCTTGTGCGTGGCGATCAGCATGAAGGAGTCGTTGGTCGATGTGTCGCCATCGATGGTGATGCGGTTGAACGAACCATCGGCCAGCTGCTTGGCCAGTGCGGGCAGCAATGCCGGATCAATACACGCGTCGGTGGCCACAAAGCCCAGCATGGTGGCCATATTGGGGCGGATCATGCCCGCGCCCTTGCTGATGCCAGTGATGCTCACGGTCTTGCCGCCCACTTGCACCTGCACACTGGCCGCTTTGGGCACGGTGTCGGTGGTCATGATGCCTTCGGCCGCTGTGGCCCAGTGGTCGGCCTGCGCGTCGGCCAAGGCCGCAGGCAGGCCCGCCACGATGCGTTCCACAGGCAGAGGCTCCATGATCACGCCGGTCGAAAACGGCAGTACTTGGGCGGGATTGCAATGCAGCAAGCTGGCCAAGGCCTCGCAAGTCTGGCGGGCATGGGCCAGGCCCGGTGCACCTGTTCCCGCATTGGCATTGCCCGTGTTAATGACCAAAGCCCGCACAGTACTGCCCGCAGTCAGGTGGTCACGGCAAACCTGCACGGGCGCAGCACAAAAACGGTTTCGGGTGAACACGCCCGCCACGCTGGCGCCTTCATCCAACAAAAACACTGTGAGGTCTTTGCGGTTGGCTTTGCGCACACCGGCTTGGGCAATGCCGATGCGCACGCCCGCGATGGGGCTCAGTTGCGCTGGGTCCAGTGGAGGCAAATTCACGGGCATAAACATCCTTCAGGAAAACACAGGGAATTTCAGTCTGCTCACGGACAAAACGGGCCGAGGCCCGTTTTGTTGGTTCGCCACATTCAAGCCAGTTTGCCGTGGCAGTGCTTGTACTTTTTGCCGCTGCCGCAAGGGCAAGGCTCGTTGCGGCCCACAGGACCAAAAGCTTGCTGCACACCCTTGTGCTCAGCCGCCACGGTCTGAGACTGACCCGTTTCGTCCGGGGCGCTGTAAGTCACATTGCTGATCTGCTCTGCACGATCTTCGATGGCCTGGGCCGCCTGCTGCATCTGGTCGCCGGAATCGATGCGCACCATCATCAAGGTCTTGGTGACTTCGTTCTTGACGGCGTCGAGCAACTGGCCAAACAACTCAAAGGCTTCGCGCTTGTACTCTTGCTTGGGTTGCTTTTGGGCATAGCCTCGCAGGTGAATACCTTGGCGCAGATAGTCCAAGGCGCTCAAGTGTTCGCGCCAGTGGGTGTCGATGCTTTGCAACAAGATCATGCGTTCAAATGCAACAAAGCTGTCCGCGCCCGCCTGGTCAAGTTTGGTCTGGAACTGCGCATGGGCTGCGGTGACAACCATCTCCAACAGGTCTTCGTCGGAAATGGCACTCGAAGCTTGCACCTTGCCTTGCAAGTCCAGCGTCATACCCCACTCTTCCGCCAGGACTTTTTCCAGACCGGGCAGATCCCATTGCTCTTCCACCGATTCGGCGGGCACATACTGCCGCACCAGATCGGTGAAGCAGCCTTCGCGCAGCGCAGAGATCTGGGTATGCATGTCCTTCGCATCCAGAATGTCGTTGCGTTGCTGATAAATCACCTTGCGCTGGTCATTCGAGACGTCATCGTATTCCAGCAACTGCTTGCGGATGTCAAAGTTGCGGGCTTCGACCTTGCGCTGCGCGCTTTCAATGCTGCGCGTGACAATGCCCGCCTCGATGGCCTCGCCCTCGGGCATCTTCAGGCGGTCCATGATGGAGCGCACACGGTCACCCGCAAAAATGCGCATCAACGGATCGTCCAAACTCAAATAAAAGCGTGAAGAGCCGGGGTCACCCTGGCGGCCGGAGCGGCCACGCAGCTGGTTGTCAATGCGGCGCGACTCATGGCGTTCTGTGGCGATGATCCGCAGACCACCCAAGGCCTTGACCTGCTCGTGCACCACGCTCCATTGCTCGCGCAACTGGGCTATTTTTTGATGGCGAATGTCTGCGGAAAGGCTCTCGTCGGCTTCGATGGCCTGAACGTCTTTTTCAATGTTGCCGCCCAACACAATGTCGGTGCCACGACCCGCCATGTTGGTGGCAATTGTGATCATGCCGGGACGACCGGCCTGGGCCACGATGTCCGCTTCGCGGGCGTGTTGCTTGGCGTTGAG
>CANHUM010000100.1 GCA_947463845.1 Comamonadaceae bacterium | reverse complement strand
GCGCCTTCAACGTGTCGGAATTCGTGTTCCCCAGCCCCTCGCGCATCGCACAGCAAACCATCGAATACCGCGACGTGATCGCGGGCCACGCCTGGCGCACTTTCTGGGTGACCATGGTCGGCTTTGGCATCGCCATCGTGGTGGGCGTGTTGCTGGGCTTCATCATCGGCAGCTCACGTCTGGCCTATGCCGCCGTGTACCCGCTCATGACCGCCTTCAACGCCCTGCCCAAAGCGGCCTTTGTGCCCATCTTGGTGGTGTGGTTCGGCATCGGCATCGGCCCCGCCATCCTCACAGCTTTCCTCATCAGCTTCTTCCCGATCATGGTGAACATCGCCACCGGCTTGGCCACGCTGGAGCCTGAGCTCGAAGACGTGCTGCGCGTGCTGGGTGCCAAGCGCTGGGACGTGCTGGTGAAGGTCGGTCTGCCTCGCTCCATGCCTTACTTTTATGGCTCGCTCAAAGTGGCCATCACGCTGGCCTTTGTGGGCACGACGGTGTCAGAGATGACGGCATCCAACGAAGGCATTGGCTACCTGCTGATCTCGGCCGGCTCGGCCATGCAGATGGGTCTGGCGTTCTCCGGTCTGGTGGTGGTGGGTGCGATGGCCATGGCCATGTACGAACTGTTCAGCGCCATCGAAAAGCACACCACAGGTTGGGCTCACCGCGGTTCGCAGAGCGAATGAAGTGCATGAGATGAGCCGGGTCAGTGATGTGGGTGATGCCACAGAATCTGAGTACACCACCTGGCTTGCCAGCCTTCGGCTGGACTACGCGCTGGAATCTGAACGCAGCGTGGCCCGCTATTTGCACAGCGGGCCGCTGCGCATTTTGCAAAGCCTCTACCCCGAAGGGGATGCGGTGTGCCACAACGTGCTGGTGCACCCGCCCAGCGGCTTGGTGGGAGGCGACACGCTCGACATCCAAGTCACGGTCAAGCCCGGCGCACACGGTCTGGTGACCACGCCCGGTGCCACACGCTTTTACCGATCCGAAGCTGGGCTGGCCACGCAACAAGTGCATGCGCGTTTAGAGGCGGGTGCGCGGCTGGAATGGTTGCCTTTGGAGGCGATTGCCTACAACGGCTGCGACGCCCTCAACCGCGCGGTGTTCGACCTGGCGCCCGGGGCGGAATTGATCACCTGGGACATCACCGCCTTGGGCCTGCCTGCCGCTGATTTGCCGTTCGCTCAAGGCACCTTTCGCCAGCATCTGGAGATCCCGGGCATCTGGCTGGAACGCGGCACGATCAGGGCCCACGACACCCGATTGATGAACAGCCCATTGGGCCTGGCAGGCCAGCGTTGCATGGCCACGCTGGTGTTTGCGGCGGGCAGCGCCATCGCGACCGAGCGCAGCGAACGGGCGCTGGCTTGTGCGCGTGACTTGCTCGAAGCGTCTGAACTGCGCCTGACAGCAGGCGCCACATCGCCTCACCCACAAATGATCGTATTGCGCGTGCTCTCCCCAGTCACCGAACCCGCCATGCAACTGTTGCGGCAAGTTTGGTCAGCCTGGCGGCATGAAATGTGGGGCTTGTCAGGCGTCATGCCTCGGCTTTGGCAAATGTGACGGCTCAGGCACCATGCCGGTGCCCAAGTCGCCAACCTGGCGCACGTTCTGCGGTTTGGCGCTCGTCGCCCACGCCATGACATCCACCTGGCCGGTGACAGAGCGGTTGCTGTGCCAGGCATGACTCAGCTCTGGGTCATTCCGCAGAGGCTTGCCGCACCTTAAAGGGCACGCAATTTGCTTGGATGAAGCCACTCAATGCACCAAGACGCTCACGGCGCACCAAAATGGAACTGACTCCTCGCGAAAAAGACAAACTCCTGATCTTCACCGCTGCCTTGCTCGCCGAGCGGCGCAAGGCACGGGGCCTGAAACTCAACTACCCGGAAGCCATCGCTTTGATTTGCGCTGCTGTGATGGAGGGCGCGCGAGACGGCAAAACCGTGGCCCAACTCATGAGTGAGGGTCGCACCGTTTTGACCCGCGACGATGTGATGGAGGGCATCGCCGACATGATCCCCGACATCCAGATCGAAGCCACTTTCCCCGACGGCACCAAACTGGTGACCGTGCACCAACCCATTGTTTGACGTCCCGGAGGATCGCCCTATGAAAAAAACCACGTTCGCATTGGCTTTGGGCATCAGCCAATTGAGCATGCCCGCATTCGCCCACGAAGGTCATGGGCTGGGCGGCACCCACTGGCATGCCACCGATGTGCTGGGTTTTGTGGTGGTGGCTGCATTGTTGGCCTTGGCCATCTACTTTGGCAAAAAGTGAGCGGCGCATGACCCCCGGTGAACTCTTGATCGACCCTGGTGTGCACGCACTCAACGTGGGCCGCCGCACCTGCACGGTCGTGGTGCAAAACGCCAGCGACCGACCGATTCAGGTTGGCTCGCATTACCACTTTGCAGAGACCAATACCGGCTTGCGGTTTGACCGCGCAGCAACTCAGGGCATGCGGCTGAACATCCCATCAGGGAACGCTGTGCGCTTTGAGCCCGGCCAACAACGCACGGTCGAGTTGGTGGACTATGCGGGTGACCGTGTCGTCTACGGTTTTCAGGGCCTGACCCATGGCGCCTTGTCCAAGGCCGAACAGAAAGCGGATTGACATGGCCCAGATCGACAAACGTGCGTATGCCGAAACCTATGGACCCACGGTGGGCGACCGCGTCCGCCTGGCCGACACCTGCCTGATCGTTGAGGTTGAAAAAGACTTCACACTCCAGGCCGGAAGTCATGGCGAAGAGGTGAAGTTTGGCGGCGGCAAAACCATCCGCGATGGCATGGCCCAATCGCAGCGCAGCAATGATGCACCGGGCACAGGCGCTCAAGCACCCGGGGCCATGGACTGCGTGCTGACGAATGCTCTGATCATCGACCATTGGGGCATCGTCAAAGCCGACATCGGCCTTAAGGGGAACCGGATCGCGGCCATTGGCAAGGCGGGTAACCCCGATACACAGCCCGGCGTGGACATCGTGATTGGCCCCGGCACCGAGATCATCAGCTGCGAGGGCCTGATCGTCACCGCAGGGGGCATCGACAGCCACATCCACTTCATCGCGCCTCAGCAGATTGACGAGGCCCTGGCCAGCGGCGTGACCACCATGCTGGGCGGCGGCACGGGTCCGGCCACCGGCACCTTTGCCACCACCTGCACACCCGGGCCCTTCAACATCGAGCGCATGCTGCAATCGGCCGATGCATTCCCGATGAACTTGGGCTTTCTGGGCAAGGGCAATGCCAGCCTGCCCAATGCCTTGCACGAACAAATCGATGCAGGCGCGATGGGCATGAAGTTGCACGAAGATTGGGGCTCGACCCCGGCTGCGATCAGCAATTGCCTGGACGTGGCCGAGGCCACCGACACCCAGGTCGCCATCCACACCGACACGCTCAACGAATCGGGCTTTGTCGAAGACACCATCGCCGCCTTCAAGGGCCGCTGCATCCACTCCTTCCACACCGAAGGCGCTGGCGGTGGCCACGCGCCCGACATTTTGAAAGTGGTGGGTGAGGCCAATGTGCTGCCCTCATCGACCAACCCCACACGCCCCTACACCATCAACACGCTCGACGAGCATGTGGACATGCTGATGGTGTGTCACCACCTGGACGCCTCCATTGCCGAAGACCTGGCCTTTGCCGAAAGCCGCATCCGCAAGGAAACCATTGCGGCCGAGGACATCCTGCATGACCTGGGGGCCATCAGCATGATGAGCAGCGACAGCCAGGCCATGGGCCGAGTAGGCGAGGTCATCATCCGCACCTGGCAAACCGCGCACAAGATGAAGCAGCAACGCGGCAGCCTGCCCGGCGACACCGCCCGCCATGACAACTTCCGGGTCAAGCGCTACATCGCCAAATACACCATCAACCCTGCCATTGCCCAAGGTGTCAGCCACGAGGTGGGCAGCATTGAGGTGGGCAAGTGGGCTGATCTGGTGATCTGGAAACCGGCCTTCTTCGGCATCAAACCCGCCATCGTCATGAAAGGCGGGTTCATCGCGCTGGCGGCCATGGGCGACCCCAATGCCTCCATCCCCACGCCACAGCCCGTGCATTACCGCCCCATGTTTGGCAGCTTTGGCGGAGCACTGGCCCGCAGCTCGCTGACCTTTGTGTCGCAAGCGGGCTTGTGCGCAGGCATCGGGGACCGCTTTGGCTTGCAAAAGCCCCTGTCGGCCGTGAAGAACATCCGAGAAAAAAGCAAGCGTGACATGGTCCACAATGATTACCTGCCCCGCATGGAGATCGACCCCCAAACCTATGCGGTGCGTGCCGATGGACTCTTGCTGGTGTGCGAACCCGCCTCAAGTTTGCCCATGACCCAACGCTATTTTTTATTCTGAAACACCATGTCTTCCCTGATCACCTGCGCCAAACTCATGCCCCAAGGCCGAGGCCTGGCCCGTGTGCTGGTCCAACGCGCCAGCGTCATCACCCTGGACTGGGACACCCGCCAAAAAAGCCGCTTTGACGTCACCGACAGCACTGGGCGTGCCCTTGGCGTGTTCCTGCCCCGAGGCACCGTGGTGCGTGGTGGCGATGTGCTGGTGGCCGAAGACGGTTCGCTGGTGCGCGTCGAGGCAGCGCCACAGAACGTGCTGCGCATCACCGCTTGCAAAGAACACGGTTCGCCGTTCGACCTGACGCGCGCGGCCTACCACCTGGGCAACCGCCATGTGCCCATCGAACTCCAACCCGACCACCTGAAAATCGAGCCCGACCATGTGCTGGCCGAGATGCTGCGCGCCATGCACATGACAGTGCTGGAGGTGTCAGAGCCCTTCGAGCCTGAAAGCGGTGCGTATGGAGACCACGGTGGCCATGCCGGGCACGCGCACGGGCACCAGCACGCTCACGAACACACTGCCCCATCTGTCACCCAGCGCATCGCCATCCCGATCCGCTCTGCGCCGCATGTGCACGGCCCCGGCTGCAACCATGACCACTGACGCCGCGCCTTCGGGTCTGCTGCAACTGATCTGGCTCGCATCGCCTGCGCTGCCGATTGGAGGCTTCTCGTATTCCGAAGGCCTCGAAGCCGCCATCGAGCAAGGCCTGGTGCACGACGAGCACAGCGCTACCGACTGGGTTGTCCACCAACTGCACCTGACCCAGTCGCGTGGCGACATGGCGGTGTTGGCCCAAGCGATGGCCGCCTGGCAGCATGACGACATCCCGCGTTTGCAGGCCCTGAACGAGTGGGTCATGACCACCCGCGAAACCGCCGAGATGCGCTTACAAACCGAACAGATGGGCCGCTCTTTGCTCGACTGGCTTCGCAATCTGCAGCAAGCCAGCGACACGCAGCTGGAGTGCTGTGCCCAGCTCCCGCCCACTTACCCGCTGGTCATGGCCTTGGCCTTGTCCCTGGCACGAACACCCATTGACCAGGCACTGCAGGCCTGTGCCTTTGGCTGGGCCGAGAACATGACCCAGGCCGCCCTCAAAGGCGTCCCGCTGGGTCAAAGTGCAGGCCAACGCATGCTGGCACGGCTGGCCCGCGAGATCCCGCAGGCGGTGGACACCGCCATGCAGCTCAACGATGAAGACCGCCAAGCGTTCAGCCCCATGCTGGCCATCCTGTCATCCCGACACGAAACCCAATATTCGCGAATTTTCCGATCATGAACAGCACCTCTTCTGCCCTGCACCATATCCCGAACCGCAGCAAAAAACTGCCCCCCCTGCGCGTGGGCATTGGCGGGCCGGTCGGCTCGGGCAAAACCACCCTGCTGGAAATGCTGTGCAAAAACATGCGCGAACGCTGGGATCTGATTGCGATCACCAACGACATTTACACCAAAGAAGACCAACGCCTGCTGACCGTGAGCGGCGCCTTGCCGGCCGAGCGCATCATGGGCGTGGAAACCGGCGGCTGCCCACACACCGCCATTCGAGAAGACGCGTCCATCAACCTCGAAGCCATCGACCGCATGCTGGAGAAGTTCCCGAATGCCGATGTGGTTTTCATCGAAAGCGGCGGCGACAACCTGGCCGCCACCTTCAGCCCCGAGCTGAGCGACCTGACCGTCTATGTGATCGACGTGGCTGCTGGCGAAAAAATTCCCCGCAAGGGTGGGCCCGGTATCACCAAGAGTGACCTGTTCGTGATCAACAAGACCGATTTGGCACCGCATGTGGGTGCTGACCTGCAAGTCATGCGCGACGACACCAAGCGCATGCGCCCCAACCCTGAAACCCGCCCTTGGGTCATGACCAACCTGAAAACCCTGGACGGCCTGGATGAAGTGGTGGCCTTCATTGAAAAGCGCGGCATGCTGGCGACCGCCTGAAGAGGCAGGACTTCAAGCCGCTACAATCACACCCCATGGAAGCGTGGCAGAGTGGTCGATTGCACCGGTCTTGAAAACCGGCGACTCGAAAGGGTCCGTGAGTTCGAATCTCACCGCTTCCGCCAGTGACCCCGCAAATACGCGCCTTCGGGCGCGTTTTCATTGGAAAAATGGTCTAACCGATTTCCGCCGTAGATC
>CANHUM010000099.1 GCA_947463845.1 Comamonadaceae bacterium | reverse complement strand
TCCGGCAGTGCGCCAAAGAAGGGTCAAAGGAATTTCTAGCAGTGGCGAAGTTTAAGGACAAAAAGCGCCGTCAGAACGACACTGATCAGAAATTGGCCAAAAAACCTGACCCTCATGGAGGCTGCCGCCAAGGTACAACAATTGAGGCCCGCATCCCAAAATCCTGTTTTTCGACTGTTACAATGTCAAGCTTCGGAGCGGTGGATGAGTGGTTTAAGTCGCACGCCTGGAAAGCGTGTGTGGGTTAATAGCCCACCGCGGGTTCGAATCCCGCCTGCTCCGCCAGAAACAAAAAGCCTGCACGTGTGCAGGCTTTTTTGTTTGATCGCTTCAAAATCCTGAAAAACCAGGATTTTGAAATCCCCCCAACTTAGGGGGCTAGGGGAATCAGCGAACCACAGCGATTTGGGACCGCTCGCCACCCTTGTAGGTGTAAAGGGTCAAGGCGCCGTTCTTGATGTCGCCCTTTTCGTCAAAGGCGATGTCGCCCGTCACACCCTTGTAAGTGATGCTCTTGAGCGCTGGCAAGTACTTGGCAGGGTCAGCAGAGCCCGCGTTGACCATCGCCGTGGCCATGACTTTGACAGCGTCATAGACGTAAGGCGCATAAACCTGCACATCGGCGTTGAACTTCGCTTTGAAGTCGGCTCGGAATTTGTCCATACCCACTTTTTGTTCGCCTTCCACGCCACCAGCCTCAGCGCACACCACAGCTTCGTCGCGCATGGCATCGCCGGCCAGTTTGGCCAGCTCAGAGGTGCAAATGCCGTCACCACCCATGAATTTGGCCTGGATGCCCAAGGACTTCATCTGGCGCAACATAGGGCCAGCCACGGCATCCATACCCCCAAAGAACACGATATCGGGTTTCTTGGCCTTGAGGGTGGTCAGGATGGCGTTGAAGTCAGATGCTTTGTCGGTGGTGAATTCATGGCCCACGATGGCGCCACCGGCAGCAGTCACGGCCTTCTTGAATTCTTCTGCGACGCCTTGGCCGTAAGCCGTGCGGTCATCAATGACAGCGATGCTCTTGCCCTTGAGGGTTTCGACAGCATATTTGCCCAGGGTGCCGCCCAAGTGGACATCGTCAGCCACCACGCGGAAGGCACCTGCATAGCCCTGGCGGGTGTACTTGGGGTTGGTGGCCGATGGCGAAATCTGGGGGATCCCTGCGGTGTTGTAAATCTGGGAGGCGGGAATGGTGGTGCCCGAATTGAGGTGGCCGATGATGCCATTGACTTTGGCATCCACCAGTTTTTGTGCGGCGGCCGTGCCCTGCTTGGGGTCTGCGGCATCGTCTTCGGTCAACAGTTCGAACTTGACGGTCTTGTCGCCGATTTTGAGACCAGCGGCATTGAGTTCTTCGATGGCCATGCGTGCACCGTTCTCATTGTCTTTGCCCAAGTGGGCAATAGCACCACTGACAGGGCCAACATGACCAATTTTCACGACCAGTTGGTTGGAAGCGACTTCCTTTTTGCCACAAGCAGTCAACAGGACTGCTGCAACGGCGACGGATACCAGGGTCAAAGAACGCGAACCAGAAAGTTTCATACAGACTCCGAAAAAAATTGCTTCAATCAAGCAAGCCCCAAAGATACTTCAAATTGATGCACATGTGACTCAGGGAAAACCAAAATGGACGGGTTAAACCGGCATCAATCCTTGTTTTCAGTACGCGAGTTAACCTTATGGTGCCAAGCGGTTTCAAGGGTACGCAGCACCAGACCTGCAGCCAAACGGTCGAATTCAGGCCTGAGTTGTTGCAGCAACTCGGTCGACAACGCCATGAAGGCTTGTTTCTCTGCCTCCAAAGCATCTAGGGCCGCGTGCATCGAAGCCGACACATTTTCGACTGGCTCTGTCAAAGTGGGGACTTTGTCCAAAGAAGGCCGAATTTGAGCAGGATTGGCGGTCACATCATTCATAGGTCTGAAGACTTTGTCAGATCGTGCTGAACCAGTTCATAACCCAAGCTTTTGTAATGTTTCCACCGATGGCGTGCCTGGGCCTTGCCGTGGTCATCGCTGGACACAATCTCAATCAAACGCTTAAAACGAACAAAACCATCAGGCACCTCATCACCCAAATTCACCAGTACATCGTCCAGACCCCACACATGGGGATCCGCGCCAAGGCAAATGGGTGAAACTTTTTGAACTTCAGGATCCGACTCGGGCGTGCAATGCGGCAAGAATGACACGTCCTGAAATTGCCACAATTGGGCATCGAGCTGCCGCAATGTGGCAGGCGCCCCCACCACCACCACGCGCAAATCCTGTGCGCGTGCTTTGCGCAACAAGCGACAGGTGTGGAGCAAGCGCTCGCTGGTGTTGAAATGGAACTCGATGCGGGTCATCTCATCAACGCAGTCTGAGTCTTCAAGCTTGACGTACGGCGCGACCCTTGGTCGGGGTAACGGACCGGCTCGTGGTTTTTGAGGATTTGACCTTTTTAGCAGCTTTGGGCTTGTCAGCCAAGAATTCGGACGGTCTGATGGCCTGCTCCGTCAGGTACTGCAGCAACAATCCCACGGGCCTGCCGGTCGCCCCTTTGGCAGCACCACTGCGCCAAGCAGTCCCCGCAATGTCCAGGTGCGCCCAAGCAAAATTTTGGCTGAATCGCTGCAAAAACTTGGCCGCTGTGACAGATCCGGCCGCCCTGCCGGCCACGTTGGCCACGTCAGCGAAGCGGGTCTTCAAGCCCTCGGCGTACTCCTCGTCCAAAGGCATGCGCCAGCAGGTATCGCCCGAATCCTCACCAGCCTGCTGCAAGTGCGAGGCCAAGGCATCGTCGCTCGAAAACAGGCCGGTGCGTACTGCGCCCAAGGCGATCACGCAAGCGCCTGTCAAAGTGGCAATGTCAATCACGGCTTGAGGCTTGAAGCGCTCGGCATAGGTCAACGCATCGCACAAAACCAGTCGCCCTTCGGCATCGGTATTCAATATCTCAATGGTTTGCCCGCTCATGCTGGTCACCACGTCGCCGGGCTTGACGGCCAAACCATCGGGCATGTTTTCGGTGGCCGGAATCAGCCCTACCACATTGATGGCTGGCCTGAGCTGCCCCAAGGCCTTGAACACGCCCAATACACTGGCGGCGCCACCCATGTCGTATTTCATCTCGTCCATTTCAGGCGCTGGCTTGATGGAGATGCCGCCTGTGTCAAACGTGATGCCCTTGCCCACCAGCACCACAGGTGCCCGCGTGGCAGACGCGCCGTTGTAGCGCATGACAATGAAGCGCAGGGGCTGCGCAGAACCCTGGGCTACAGCCATGAAGGCACCCATGCCCAACTTGGCCACCTCTTTGGGGCCGAGGACCTCACACTGGAAGGCACTGCCCTTGGCGATGCTTTTGGCCGCCTGCGCCAAGTGGCTCGGGGTGGCATGGTTTGCTGGTCGGTTGGCCCACTCTTTGGCCAATTCAACGCCTGCAACCAGCGCTTGGGAATGGCGAACCGCGTGCTCGAGGGCTGCACTGGAATTTTCTGCGCTGACAGACACCTGCTTGAGTAGACGGGATTTGGGCTTGCTCAGCGTGGTGGTGTAGCTGTAACTGGCGTCAGCCAAGCTGGACAAGGCCAGCTGGATACCTTGACCTGTGGCGTCGCCCACCACATGCAAGCCCAGATGTTTGATCTTGGCCGACTTCAAAGCATTCCAGCCCGATTGGACCGCTGATCGGACTTGACCCGGTTTGTTTTCAGCGGTGCAGACCACCACCACATGACGGGGCACCATGCCAGGCTGGCAGTACAGGGTCATCACCGCTCCTGACTTGAGCTCGAAATCACCCGCTTCGATGGCATTGGCCACCCAACGTGACACTGTGTCGTGCGCCAAAGGATTGGGAAGGGTCAGACTGGGCCATAAAACGATCAAAGCGTCCAATTGAGCCTGAATTGCGCGCGACAGCGACAGCTTTTGGATTTCGAAGTTCATAATTCGGTTTTTCCTATTTCCCCAATGTTATTCCATTCCTCTTTACGCAAAGACCTTGCACGCAACTTTGGTGCAACGCTGCTGATTCTGGTGACGATCGTCATGACGATCACACTGATCCGCACGCTGGGTCAGGCCAGCAGAGGCAGCGTCAACCCTTCTGAAGTCATGCTGGTCATGGGATTCAGCGTCTTGGGGCAAATGACCACCATCATCACACTGAGCCTGTTTATCTCCTGCGTGGCCACCCTGTCGCGCATGTACGGTGAAAGCGAAATGGTCATCTGGTTCGCCAGCGGACAGGGTGTGGGGCATTTCATTCGGCCACTTTTCAGATTTTCTTGGCCGATCATGGTGGTCATTGGCCTGCTCTCCTTGTTTGTCTGGCCATGGAGTCACCAGCAGATCCAGGATCTGCGTCAGCGCTATGAGAAACGCAACGATGTGGAACGAATTGCACCTGGTCAGTTCCAAGAGTCTGCGGGAGGCAATCGGGTGTTCTTCATTGACAAAGACAGCCCCGGTCAGGATTGGGGGCGCAATGTATTTGTGTCCAGCAAGGACGGGCGGCTCGAGAGCGTCACCACGGCATCACAAGGGCGTATCGAGTTTGTAGGGCCAGACCGCTTCTTGATGCTTGAAAACGGTCAGCAATGGCTCATGCAGCTGGACACAGGGGAAACGCGGCTGACCCAGTTTGAGCGCTACCAGCTCTTGATCGATACCGACACAGCGCCCGCTGATGGTGTGCGCAACAGCCGCCAAAGCAGCACCTTGCAGCTCATCCAGCAACCCACCCTCAGCCATCAGGCCGAGTTGACTTGGCGCATTGGCTTGGTGTTCACCGCCTTCAACATGGTTTTTCTTGCGCTGGCCCTTTCCTCGGTCAATCCCCGAGTGGGCCGCAGTTACCACCTGGGCCTGGCCCTGTTTGTTTTTGTGGCGTACTACAACATGCTGAATGTGGGCCAAAGTTGGATCAGCACAGGACAGGTGGGGGCCCTGTCTTTTGTGCTGACCCTGCACGGAGGCATTTTGAGTCTGGCTTTGCTGTGGCTCAGCTGGCGTCATATGAACTGGAGCTGGCGCAACTGGGCGCCATCCTTTCGCCAGGACAAAGAGGCCGTCGCATGAAAACCGTACGTCGCTTGTTGTTTGGTGAAATCAACCGGGCCGTCTTCTTTGTGGCTTTGGGCTTTCTCGCGCTGTTTCTGTTTTTCGACATGGTGGACGAGCTACAGGCCTTGTCCCGATTCGGCAGCCAAGGCTATTTGCTGCAGCACGCCCTGCTCTTCATCACGCTCAAAATTCCCGCCCACCTTTACGAGTTGTTGCCCATCTCGGTCCTGATTGGCAGCATTTTTGTGATGGCCCGTTTAGCGCAAAGTTCTGAGTTCACGATTTTGCGAACCGGGGGGCTGGAGCCCTGGCTTGCTTTGAGTTCGCTGCTCAAACTGGGGCTGGTTTTCGTCGCTTTGACTTTCTTCTTAGGCGATTACGCAGCCCCATGGTCCGAACGACAAGCCCAGCAAATCAAAGCCCCTTTTCAAGGCCAATTGACATTGGGAAAAACAGGAGCATGGCTGCGGGAAAAGCAAGACTCACAACAATACGCAGTGAATGTGCGTCGCTTTGACGGGATTGACCAGATGGAGGATGTGCGTATCCACGCCTTCAACGAGCGCGGTCAACTGCTGGCCATTACCACGGCAAGTCTGGCACGCATTGAGCCAGGTCAGTGGCAACTCAGCCAGGTGGACCACAAGTCCATGTTGCCCGCCAGCGCCAACAAACCGGCGCAGTTCAGTGCCACCCAATTGAATCAACAGACTTGGCCGACCAACATCAGCGCCGACATGGTGGCTGCCGCCCTGCTCAGCCCGGACCGTATGAGCACTTGGGAGCTGTTTGGTTATATGCGGCATCTGACGGTGAACAACCAAAACGCACAACGCTACGAAATCGAGTTCTGGCGCAAAGTGTTCTACCCCTTGAGTTGCCTGGTGATGTTGGTGCTGGCCCTGCCCTTTGCCTATCTGCATTTCCGCTCGGGCCAGATTGCGGGTCACGTCTTTGGCGGCGTTCTGGCCGGCATCAGTTTTGCACTGCTCAACAATGTCTTCAGCTTCATCGGCAATTTGCAAAACTGGCAACCCCTGCTGACATCAGCAGCACCCGCGCTTTTGTACAGTGCCGTCTCTTTGGCAGCTTTTTGGTGGATGGTGCTTCGGCGATGAGCGCAGCCTTGAATTCCGCAATCGGCGTGGTGCTGTTTGCCCACGGTTCACGTGACCCGCTTTGGCGTTTGCCTATCGACGCCGTTGCTGAACACATCAAGGGGCAGTGGCCTGACATGTCTGTCGCCGTGGCATTTCTGGAACTGACCCCACCAGACCTGACCAGCTCTGTCGAGCAGATGATGAAACAGGGCCTGTCTCATGTGCGCATCGTGCCCATGTTTCTGGGTGTTGGGCGCCACGCGCGCGAAGATTTGCCGCAGATCGTACGCGGACTGTCCGAGGCTTATCCGCAGATGCACTTCGAACTGGCACCGGCCATTGGCGAACACCCGGCCATGACAGCGTTGATGGCCCACATTGCGGTGGGCCACTCACCGCCCAACATAGATTGATAAAGCATAATAC
>CANHUM010000098.1 GCA_947463845.1 Comamonadaceae bacterium | reverse complement strand
CACGGCTTTTTCCTTGAAACCGTCTGCCGCCAGCTCAGCCGCCGCAAACCGGTACAACTGGCCATTGGCGCTGTAGTAACCGGCAATCACCGTGGCCGCCACGAGTAACCAGAAGTTGTGGCTCCAAGCAGCATAAGCAGCCAGCAGCGCAGAGAACAACGCCACCACCAGTCCCAATTGAAAAGAGGCCCTGCGGCCCCAGCGTGACTGACTCTTGGCCACCAGCCCAGTCGACAGGGCACCGCCCACCACATAGCCCATGACGGGCAGGGTCGCCATCCAGCCCAGCGGTGCCATGGCCAAACCCACCAAGCCGTTGATGGCAATGAAGGTGACGTTGTTGGTAAAAAACAGGCCTTGGCAAAGCGTGAGGAGGATTAGATTGGGGTTCATGCCAACCAGTTTATCGGCAACCACTTATAAAAAGCTGTCGCCCAGGCTCGCATGCCGTTGGCTCTCACGCACAGCTTGCGAGTGGGTTGACATGGTCACAACCGATCAGGCAGAACAAATCGCCAATAGCGCCAATGGCGCGGTCTCGGCCCGCAGCACGCGCGATCCCAGGGTCACGGGCACAAAGCCTGCGGCCAGGGCTGCGGCCTCTTCTGAAGGGCTCAAACCTCCTTCAGGGCCGCTGAGCACCGTCACGTCTGCATTGCCGGTAAGAAGCGTCAGTGACTGGGCGGATTCAGACAAGGACAAGACCCAGCGCTCGCCGGGTGGGGCCTTTTTCAGCCAATCCGCCAAGGTGATGGCCGGGTGCACAGTGGGTACGCGGTTGCGTCCGCACTGCTCGGCTGCGGCCACAGCCACACCTTGCCAGTGCGCCAGTTTTTTCTCGGCCCGCTCGCCTTTGAGCTTGAGCACGCTGCGCTCGGCCACCATCGGCGTGATGCTGGCCACGCCGAGCTCGGTCGCTTTTTCCACCAACCAATCCATGCGCTCGTTGGCGGTGATGCCCGCCAACAAATGGATTGCACGGGGAGCCTCGCGCTCCACAGCATGGTGCGCCCCCACCTGCACCTCCACATCGCTGCGACCCATGCGGGTGACGGAGGCATCAAACTCGCCGCCCTCGCCATTGAACAACGTGATGCCATCGCCCGGCTGCAAGCGCAGCACCTGCACATGTCGGGCTGCACCAGCGGGCAAGCTCAGCACCAGGCCAGTGGCCAATGGGGTGGGGCAATGAAAGCGGGGCATGCTCACATGCGCCCGTAGGCGAAGCCAACCTGTGGCGTGGTGCCTTCAATCTCGTCGATCAGCTTGAGCAGCGGACCCAGCTCGCGGTAACGGTCGCAAGCCTTGCGGATGTATTGGATGAAGCGCGGCGCGTCGGCCAGGTATTTGGGTTTGCCGTCGCGCAGGGTCAGGCGGGCAAAGATGCCGGCCACTTTCAGGTGGCGCTGCAGGCCCATCCACTCGACCGCGCGGTAAAACGCGCCAAAGTCGCTGTGCCAGTCTTCAAAGTCCATCAAGCCCGCCTTGCGGGCTTTTTCCCAGTACCGGATGGTGATGTCGAGCACAAAGTCTTCGTCCCACGTCAAGAAGGCGTCGCGCATCAGGCTGGCGATGTCGTAGGTGATGGGGCCGTAGACCGCATCCTGGAAGTCCAGCACGCCCAGCTGTTCACTCTGGTAGGGCATCATCAAATTGCGCGGCATGAAGTCGCGGTGCACATACACAGGGGGCGCGGCCAGGTTGCGCTGCACGATCAGGGCAAAGGCCTTGTCAAACACCTCGCGTTGTGCGCCTTGCAGTTGCACGCCCCGATGCTGGGCCAAATACCAATCCGGGAACAGGCTCAGCTCCCGGTTGAGAAGCGCGGCGTCATAAGGCGGCAGCACGCCAGGGCGAGAGGCCAACTGCCACTGCACCAGTGCGTCCACCGCCTGCATGTACAGGCCGTGGTTGACCTGGGGGCGCTCGGGATCGATGGCCGACATCATGGTGGCATCGCCCAGGTCGCTCAACAGCATGAAGCCTTGGGTCTGCTGCCAGTCCAGCACCTCGGGGGCATTCAAACCCGCGGCCTTCATCAAGGCGGCAATGCGCACGAAGGGTTCAGAGTTTTCCTTGTCGGGCGGCGCATCCATGATGATGCGGCTGCCACCCTGCACAGCATCCACCCGCAGGTAACGGCGAAAGCTGGCATCGGCCGAGGCGATCCGCAAGGTGTTCGGCAAAAGCCCGTGTTGGGTGGCCGTATCAACCAGCCAGATGGTAAAAGCTGCCTGTCTGACCGGATCGGTCCAAATCACGTCTGCAGCAGCGGGGGAGGATGGTGTAGGGTGGCTCATGGATAATTGCATTTTACAAAGCCAAAGGCGTGTCTCTTGAGTCAAGAGAGGCGTCTTGTCCAATCCTTCTGACCGTCGTGAGTCCACCCCGTATCTTTAGACCTGCACACTGCTTGTTTGCCCTCGGGCTCAAGGGGATGGTCGTGTGCGCGGCGTGGTTGCTTCACACGGCGGCCGTCGCTCAAACTGACGGACTGTTGCTTCGCAGCAGCCCCTTGCTTGAAGAAGACATTTCAGCGCGTCAGACCAAAGAGGGTACCGTGTTTGTCTCGGGTGAACGACTGGTCATCCGACCAGACCTGAACACCATCGTCGAAGGTCAAGCCAGCTTGCGAAAACCGGGTATGAGCATGCGTGCTGATCGTCTGGTGTATGACCAAAGTCAGGATGTACTGGAGGCCAATGGCACGATCCGACTGAACAGGCCTGGCAGCCAATTTCAGGGCTCCGAGTTGAAGCTGCAAGTGGACAGTTTTCAAGGTGCTCTGGATAAATCGACATTTGAATTTTTTGCCAATGGTGGCCATGGCAGTGCGGCACAAATCGAATTCATCGATCCTTCCCGCGCCGTCGTGCACCAAGCCACCTACACCACTTGCCGCCGCACGCCCGGTCCGGACTGGTTGCCCGCATGGCTGATCAAGGCCACCCGGATGAGCATCGATGATGAGGAGGCGACCGTCAAGGCCGAAGGCGTTCAGGTCCGCTTCAAGAACTTGCCCGAGGTTTCTCTTCCCTCGGCCAGCTTTGCTTTGACCACCGATCGTCGTTCGGGCTTACTGCCACCGCTTGTAGGAATCACAACTCGCAATGGCGCAGAAATTGTCCAGCCTTACTACTTCGACATTGCACCCAACCGGGATGCCACGGTGACAACGAACGTGATGAGCAAACGTGGGGTGGCCGTCGACACAGAGTTTCGATACCTCGAGAAAAACTACAGCGGACAGGCACGGTTGAATTTAATGCCCTCCGACAGTTTGAGCAATCAAGCACGTTGGGGTTTATCCAGTCAACACAGCGGCATCATTGACACAGGCATTGAGCGCATCGGGTCGCTTGGCGTTGGGCTGAACTTGAACCGCGTCAGTGACGACAACTACAGGCGAGATTTTCGGCGCTCGGGTTTGGTGCTGACACAGCGTTTGCTGCCTTCGACCGGCGTTTTAAGTTGGGGACGCGGCGCTTTCAACATGACGGCTCAGGTTCAGCGCTGGCAGACATTGCAGGACATCAACTCCACGATCTTGCCCCCTTACGACCGCACACCCCAGATCGTGATGTCTTACGGTCAATGGCAAGCCAATGGGTTGGATTGGTCTCTTCGGGGCGACACAACCCGATTCGAAGCGGACTTCAGCCGCATCCCCAATATGGTGGCCAGAAACGGTGAGCGAAGTTTTGTGCAAGCTCAAGTCAGCCGCCCCTGGATTCGCCCATGGGGCTTTTTCACCCCAAAAGTTCAAATGCATGCCACGCGCTACCAACTGGACCAACCGATGGGCAACGGCTCTCATGAAGCCAACCGCGTCCTGCCCACGCTTTCTCTGGACTCGGGCCTTGTTTTTGAGCGTTCGGCACAGTGGTTTGGCCGATCGGTGGCACAAACGCTCGAGCCTCGCGCCTTTTATGCCAAAACCCCTTTCAGGGACCAGAGCATGCTGCCGGTTTATGACAGCGGCATCACCGACTTCAACCTGTCCACCATTTACAGTGAGAACACATTTGTTGGCAACGATCGACTGATCGACAACGATGCACTGACGCTGGGCATGACGAGCCGTTTCTTTGATCCCGGCAATGGCGCTGAATTATTGCGTTTCGGTGTAGCGCAGCGCATCCGTTTTTCCGACCAGCGTGTGGTGTTGAACAACGCTCAAGTACCCGCCACGGCAGGTCTGAGCGATCTGCTGGTGGGTGCCGGTGTCCGTTGGGACAATCGCTGGGCTCTGGACAACACCGTCCAAATCAACAACCAGACCCATGACATCAGCCGCAACACACTGCAGTTGCGCTACTATCCCACACCTTACCGCGTCTTGAATGCCGCTTACCGATTGAACCGAGGCATCAGTGAACAGGTCGATTTGGGATGGCAGTGGCCCTTGAGCGATCTGGTGGGTCGGAGAAATTCAGCGGCAGAGTCCATCTGGACACGCACGGCGGGTCAAGGGTTGGGCCCAGACCGCTGGTTCACCGTGGGCCGCATGAATTTCAGCCTAGCGGAAGGCCGCTTGGTGGAAAGCCTGATGGGTTTGGAGTATGACGCCGGGTGCTGGATCGGCCGCATTGTTTTTGAACGCAACCAGCGCTCTATCTCCACAGCCAACACCCGTTTGTTCTTTCAGCTTGAGCTGATTGGCCTGGCGCGTGTGGGGGCTAGCCCTTTGGTGGCACTGAGAAACAGCATTCCCCGCTATCAAAATCTTCGTGACAACACTCTGCAACCGAGCCGTTTTCAGAACTATGACTAATATTCTTTTACCAAGCCGCTTTTCATGGATTCGATGCGCAGCGCTTATTGGCGCAGTGCTGCTGATGTCTCCTGCGGCATGGACCCAATCCAGCACTTCACCTGTGCGCTCTGCAGACTTTGTGGTCGCTGTGGTCAATTCAGAGCCCATCACCAACCAGGAAGTGCAGGCCTTGAGTCTGCGTTTGCTGCGTGAGGCGCGCGCACAAGGATTGGTTGCCGACAGCGCCGAATCGAAACGTCTGGCCCTGGATCAACTGATCAACGAAAAGGCGCAAATTCAGCAAGCCATTGCTTTGGGCATTTCAGTCGACGATGCTGCGGTCAATCAGGCCGAATCGAATGTGGCCAACAACAACCAGATCAGTGTTGATGTTTTGCGTCAGCGACTTCAACAAGATGGCATTTCATTGGCCAGTTTTCGCGAACAACTGCGCAACCAATTGCTGCTCACACGCGTTCGTGAACGTGAGGTTGAAGCACGCGTTCGCATCACAGACCTAGAAATCAACCAGTTTTTGGCGGAGCAGCTTGAACGTCAGGCCGCACGCATTCCTGCTGATCTGAATTTGGGCATGATCTTGATTGCCGTGCCTGAAAATGCCTCAGACGAGCAGATTGCCCGCTTGTCCGAGCGCGCACGGTCAGTGGCGCAACGGGCTCGACAAGGGGATGACTTTTCGGCTTTGGTCACGGCCTTTTCCGATGCGCCGGATCGCAGCAGCAACGGCGGCATCATGGGTCTGCGGCCACTGTCCCGTTATCCGGAATTGTTTGTTCAAGCAGTCGCCAAACTCCCCGTCGGTGGCGTATCCGATGTGGTGCGTTCTGGCGCTGGTTTTCATGTGCTCAAGGTGATTCAGCGACAAAGTGCACCCACCACTTTGATGACCACGCAGACCCGAGCTCGGCACATTCTTTTGCGCCCCAGTCCCCAGTTGTCACAGACACAGGCCATTGCCCAACTGAATGCCATTCGTCGCGACATTCTTTCTGGCAGAGCCGACTTTGCCGATATGGCCAAACGCATTTCCCAGGACGGCAGCGCGCCTCAAGGCGGTGATCTGGGCTGGGCCAGTCCCGGCATGTTTGTGCCAGAGTTCGAACAGGCCATGAACCAGCTTCGTCCCGGTCAATTGGCCGAACCTCTGGTCTCCCGTTTTGGTGTGCACCTGATTGAAGTGACCGATCGACGGGACGCTCCCATGTCTGATGCAGAGCAACGTAATTTAGCTCGGAGCACTTTGCGGGAAGGCAAATTGGACGATGCCTACGCGGGCTGGGCTCAAGAAATTCGTGGTCGAGCCTTTGTCGAAATGCGGGAAGCCCCGCAATGAAGCACATCGCTCGCAAGCGTTTTGGCCAGCATTTTCTGACCGATGCAGCCATCATTGACGGCATTGTGGATTTGATCGGTCCCTTGCCAGGACAAGCCATGGTGGAAATCGGTCCCGGCTTGGCAGCCCTGACCCAGCCTCTGGTGGAGCGCCTGGGTCATCTGACTGTAATCGAACTCGATCGTGATCTGGCCGTGCGTCTGCGTGAACACCCCCATTTGTCCGTCGTGGAGTCAGACGTCTTGAAAGTCGACTTCAGCGCTTTGGCCTCTCAAGTCCGATCATCACTGGAGTCCAACCCCTCCTTCGTGCCTTCATTGAGCCACTCAGACAGCCCCTGCAAACTGCGGGTCGTCGGGAATTTGCCGTACAACATTTCAACGCCAATTTTGTTTCATCTGCTTGACCATGTGGATGTGATTTCTGACCAGCACTTCATGCTGCAAAAGGAAGTCATTGACCGCATGGTGGCTGCCCCTTCTACGGCTGACT
>CANHUM010000097.1 GCA_947463845.1 Comamonadaceae bacterium | reverse complement strand
TTTTGGATGTGTGGGGCAATGGTGTCATTCCAGAAGGGAACCACGCGGGCCACGGTGTCTTTCAGGCACTCGGTCAGGGGCAGGTTTTGCGCTTGGATGTGCGCATAGCGGCGGTCACCGCGTTCGCAGCGGGGATCATCGGCCTCCAGGGCAGGGGGCGGCGTGTCGTAGCTGCGGCGCCAGGCCAGAACCTGCTCTTCGCCAAACTTCTTGGCCATGTCGGCTTTGTTGAGTCCTTGCAAAGCGCCGTAATGCCGCTCGTTCAGGCGGTAATCCTTGATGACGGGCAGCCAGGTGCGATCCATTTCGTCCAGCGTGTACCACAGGGTATGAATGGCCCGCTTGAGCACCGAAGTGAAGCACAGGTCAAAGTCCCATCCCTCGGCCTTGAGCAGTTTGCCGGCGGACATGGCTTGGCTCACCCCGGTGGGGGTCAAGTCCACATCGGTCCAGCCGGTGAACCGGTTTTCCAGATTCCAGATGGACTCACCGTGGCGAATAAGAACAATTTTGTACATGGATAAAAAGGGACGCGATAGGGGGTGGAAACAAGGGTTGAACCACTCATTTTAGAATCGGTACCGGCTGGCCTCCTGACAGGCCATTTTTGTTTTGCCCAAAAAGGTCTGATTTGTGAACTTTCTCATAGAAAACTGGATGTTGTTGCTGGTGGCTCTGGCTTCGGGTTTGGGGCTGCTTTTGCCTGTGCTGACCAAGGGCGCTGGCCTGGATCCTCAAGCCATGGTTCAGTTGATGAACCGTGAAAAGGCGGTAGTGATTGACGTGTGCGAGCCCGATGAGTTTGCGCGCGGCCATGTGGTCGGAGCCAAAAATCTGCCCTTGGCCCAACTCGATGACAAGCTGACGCAGGTGGTCAAAAACAAGTCAACGCATGTGATCATGGTTTGCCAGGTCGGCGCCCGTTCTGCCCGGGCAGCTGCTACGGCTCGCAAGTTGGGCTTTGAAAACGTTCAGTCTTTGTCGGGCGGTCTTCGTGCCTGGGTTGCGGCCAGCATGCCCACAGAAAAAGCCTGATGTTCGTCACCCCTTCATCACCCTCAAGGTTCCGACATGCAATCCGTCAAGATGTACACCACAGCCGTTTGCCCTTATTGCACGCGTGCCAAGCAAATCCTCAAGGCCAAGGGCGTTGAGCACATCGAAGAAGTCCGCATTGACACCGACCCGGTGCAGCGCGAGCACATGATGCAGATCACAGGTCGCCGCACAGTGCCCCAGATTTTCATTGGCGCGACCCACGTGGGCGGCTGTGATGACCTGATGGCGCTGGACGCACAAGGTGGTTTGCAACCCCTGCTCCAGGCTGCCTGAACGGGGCCTGTCTTCCCCAAAGATGTAGGGCCATGCTGGCGCTGAGCGAGCATGGCTTCCCCCATAATGTTTGTTTTCATTGGCCCGGCACTTTGCCGGGCTCCTTTTATAAAGAATGACCATGACCGACACCGCAGTCACAGCAGATGGCGAAGTTCAAGCGCCTGTTTTCCAGATCCAGCGCGTTTACCTGAAAGAGGCCTCTTTGGAGCAACCCAACTCTCCGGCCATTCTGCTGGATCAACAGCAGCCGAGTGTGGACATTCAGCTGGGCGTTGAAGCCACACCGGTCGCTGACGGCGTTTTTGAAATCTGTGTCACGGCCACTGTGCACACCAAAATTGGTGACAAGACCGTGTTTTTGGTGGAGTGCAAGCAAGGCGGCATTTTCGAGATCCGCCATTTGCCCGAAGACCAGATGGGCCCTGTCATGGGCATCGCTTGCCCACAGATCGTCTACCCCTATTTGCGTGGCAACGTGGCCGATTTGATCACCCGCGCGGGTTTCCCGCCCGTGCATCTGGCAGAAATCAACTTCCAGTCCATGTACGAGCAGCAGCAAGCGCAACAAGCCTCTTCCCTGCCACAGTAAAGCGCAGGTTGGGCCGGAATCCGTGATGCACATCAGCTTGATTGGTGCCGGCGCTTGGGGCACTGCCATGGCCTTGGCAGCTGCCCGACATCCGGCCGGGCATCAGGTCACGCTGTACGTTCGAGACCCGGCTCAGGCAGTCGCCATGCAGCAGTCCAGAGAAAATACCCGCTATTTGCCGGGTGTCCCATTGCCCGCGTCTGTTCGCATTTCATCGGACCCCATGTCTGCGGATGTGCTGAGCGGCGGTGCTGACCGCTTGGTGGTCGTGGCCACACCCATGTCCGCCTTGAGGCAAGTCTTGACGTCCTTGGCCGATCTGGAGGCGCCGGTGGCATGGCTGTGCAAGGGCTTTGAAGCGGGCACCGGTTTGATGCCGCATGAGGTGCAGGCCCAAGTGGCGCCCCGTCTGCAGGCAGGTGCTTTGAGTGGTCCCAGCTTTGCCTTGGAGGTTGCGCGCCAACAACCGACCGCTTTGGTGGCGGCCAGCCCGCACGCCCAGGTGCGCGAAGCCATGGTGAAGGCTTTTCATGGACCTTCTTTGCGTGTCTATGCCAACCAAGACATGGTGGGTGTGGAGGTGGGCGGGGCTGTGAAAAATGTGTTGGCCATCGCCACGGGCTTGTGTGATGGTTTGCAGTTGGGTCTGAACGCCCGGGCCGCCTTGATCACGCGGGGTTTGACTGAGATGACCCGTTTGGGCATGGCCTTAGGGGCACAAAGTGACACCTTCATGGGCTTGTCGGGTTTGGGGGATTTGGTTTTGACCGCCACAGGGGATCTGAGCCGCAACCGAAAAGTGGGTTTGCTGCTGGCGCAGGGGCAGACCTTGACCCAGGCCGTGGCCTCTTTGGGACATGTGGCCGAAGGGGTCTACAGTGCGCGCACGGTCATGCAAAGGGCCAGCGAGTTGGGCGTGGACATGCCCATCACGGCCGCCGTGGTGGCCTTGCTCGATGGCCAGTGGAATGCCCAGCAAGCGGTGCAGGCCCTGATGGGCCGTGACCCTAAAGGCGAGTTCGCCTGAACGGGCTGCGACATGACCGCTCGTCAACCACCCTTGATCAAGGGTGCCGTCATTCAAAAGCCTACCCTGTTGCAGCGCTTGTGGCGCTTGTTCGAGGGTTTTGATGGTCCTTTGACCTTGGCCGTGGCTTTGCTGATCGGCCTTGGACTGTTGGTCATGTATTCAGCAGGTTTTGACCATGGGACGCGCTTTGTCGATCACGGCCGCAACATGTTGATTGCCGGTGCGATCATGATGGTGGTGGCGCAAATTCCGCCTTCCAAAATGATGACGTGGGCTTTTCCGATTTATGCGGTGGGTGTCGCGTTGCTGGTGGCGGTGGCGCTCTTTGGCATCACGAAAAAAGGGGCCACCCGTTGGATCAACCTCGGTGTGGTGATCCAGCCCAGTGAAATTTTGAAAATCGCTTTGCCGCTGATGCTGGCGGCTTGGTTCCAAAAACGCGAGGGGCAATTGAGGGCCACTGACTTTGCCGTGGCGATGTTGATTCTGGTCATTCCTGTGGGCCTGATCATGAAGCAACCCGATTTGGGCACTTCATTGCTGGTGCTGGCGGCGGGTCTGGCGGTGATTTTCTTTGCCGGTTTGAGTTGGCGCTGGATCTTGCCCCCGGTCGTGTTGGGTTTGGTCGGGATCGTGGTCCTGGTGATCATGGAGCCAAGCTGGTGCCAGCCTGGCGTGGATTGGCATGTTTTGCATGAATACCAACGGCAAAGGGTGTGTACTTTGCTCGATCCCGGGCGCGATCCGCTGGGCAAAGGCTTTCACATCATCCAGGGCATGATCGCCATTGGCTCGGGTGGACTGTGGGGCAAGGGTTTCATGCAAGGCACACAAACCCATCTGGAGTTCATTCCTGAGCGCACCACCGACTTCATCTTTGCGGCTTTGGGCGAGGAGTTTGGTCTTTTGGGTGGCCTGGTCCTGCTGGCCAGCTTTTTCTTCCTGATTTACCGCGCATTGGTCATTGCCATGCAAGCCCCGACCCTGTTCAGCCGCTTGTTGGCGGGCAGCATGGCGACCATCTTTTTCACCTATGCATTTGTCAATATGGGCATGGTCAGCGGCATCTTGCCGGTGGTTGGCGTGCCTTTGCCATTCATCAGCTACGGCGGAACGGCCATGGTCACACTGGGCTTGGCTTTGGGGATCTTGATGTCGATTGCGAAATCCAAACAGCTGGTGCAAACATGAGTCATGGGCTGTCTGTGGCGGTGGTGGGTGCCGGCAATATGGGTGGCGCCATGCTGGCCCGTTTGCGGGAGTTGGGTTGGTCTGTGGGTGTTCATGACGTGGATGCGCAGGCCCAGTCAAAGGCCGAGGCCTTGGGTGCGGCGCCCTTTGGATCGACCCGGCAGGCGGCGCGCAGCTTGGCCCCGGATGGCGTGCTGTTGATCGCGGTGGTGGATGCTGCGCAAACCGAGGCCGTGCTGTGGTCTGCAGACGGCGCTGGACAGGAGCTTCATCCCGGCCAGACCGTGATGTTGTGTCCCACCTTGGGGCCGCAGACTGTGCAAGATCAAGCCCAACGATTGGCCCAACGCGGTGTGGATTGCATCGATGCCCCCATGTCTGGCGGGCCATATCGGGCCAGGCAAGGGCGCATGAGCTTGATGGTGGCGTGCCCTGACGCGGTGTGGCAGCGCAGTCAGAATTTGCTCAATGCGCTGAGCCAGCAGGTTTTTCGCGTGGGCGATCGTGCAGGGGATGGGGCGCGTACCAAGCTCGTCAACAACTTGCTGGCTGCCGTCAATCTGGCGGGCGCGGCCGAGGCGCTGGCACTGTCAGAGCGTCTGGGGCTGGACCCGATGAAGACCTTGTCGGTGATTGAAGCGTCCAGTGGCCAAAGCTGGATAGGCTCGGACCGCATGCGGCGCGCTTTGGCCGACGACTTGGAGCCCCGCGCTCATGTGAGTTTGTTGGCCAAGGACACGGGGCTGGCCGTGTCTGCAGCCGACGCGGTGGCTTATGACCCGCCCCTGGGCCGTCTGGCGCGAGATTTGTTTGCCCAGGCGATGGCCAACGGTTGGGGCCAACTGGACGACGCTGCACTGCTGAAACTGATGCGCCAGCGCTGAGTCTTTCAAGGGGTGCGCCGAGCCATGCTGGAGGCAACTGTTTCAGGCAAGGGTCTTGATCCGTGCCTACAATGGCCCCCATGATTTCACGCGAACCCACCATCGAACGTCTGGCCACGGCCCGCTCACTTTTGCTCGAGCCTTTTGGCCTGGATGAAAACCACCTGAGTCGGGCCCTGGCCGCCATCAAGGCCCACGCCGTGGACGATGCCGACCTGTATTTCCAGTACACCCGCTCCGAAGGCTGGAGCTTGGAAGAAGGCATCGTCAAGACCGGCAGCTTCAGCATCGACCAAGGCGTGGGGGTGCGGGCCGTTTCAGGGGAAAAAACCGCTTTTGCCTACTCGGATGACATCTCGGAAGCTTCGCTGATGGACGCGGCCATGACGGTACGCACCATCGCGCAGGCCACGCAAAACAAGCGCATCCAAGTGCCTGCCCGCAAGGTGTCGGCCAGCCGATCGCTCTACCCTTCGCTTGATCCCATGTCCACCTTGGACAGCACGGCCAAGGTCAATCTGCTCGGTCAGGTTGAAAAAATGGCCCGCGCCAAGGACCCGCGCGTGGTCCAGGTCATGGCCGGTTTGGCCACCGAATACGACGTGGTCATGGTGGCCCGCGCCGACGGCACCTTGGCCGCCGATGTACGCCCATTGATTCGTCTCTCGGTGACGGTGATCGCCGAGCAAAACGGCCGCCGAGAAGTGGGCAGCAGTGGCGGCGGTGGGCGCTTTGGCCTGGCGTACTTCGATGACGCCATGGTGGAGAGCTATGTGCAAGAAGCCGTGTCGGCCGCGCTCATCAACCTCGAAGCCCGTCCTGCACCTGCGGGCGAGATGACGGTGGTGTTGGGCAATGGCTGGCCCGGCGTGCTGCTGCACGAAGCTGTGGGCCACGGTCTGGAAGGCGACTTCAACCGCAAAGGCTCGAGCGCTTTCAGCGGCCGCATCGGCCAACGGGTGGCGGCCAAAGGGGTTACGGTGCTCGACGACGGGACGATTGCCGACCGCCGGGGCTCGCTGAACGTGGACGACGAAGGCCACGCCAGCCAGAAAAATGTGCTGATCGAAGACGGCATCCTGCGCGGCTACATCCAGGATGCGATGAACGCGCGCCTCATGGGCGTCAAGCCCACCGGCAATGGCCGCCGCGAAAGCTACGCCCATGTGCCCATGCCGCGCATGACCAACACCTACATGTTGGGCGGCGACAAGAGCGCCGAAGAAATCGTGGCCAGCATCAAAAAGGGCTTGTACGCGACCAATTTCGCAGGTGGTCAGGTGGACATCACCAGCGGTAAATTCGTGTTTTCGGCCAGTCAGGCTTATTGGGTCGAAAACGGCAAGATCCAATACCCCGTCAAGGGTGCCACGCTGATTGGCAGTGGCCCTGAGTCGCTCAAAAAGATCAGCATGATCGGCAACGACATGAAGCTCGACTCCGGGGTGGGCACCTGCGGCAAGGAAGGTCAGAGTGTGCCGGTGGGGGTGGGTCAGCCCACGCTGCGCATCGACGGCCTCACCGTGGGTGGTACGGCCTGAACAGCCTGCCCGAGTTTGCCCTTGGGCCGGCCCGTCAGGAAGCGTCATCAACCT
>CANHUM010000096.1 GCA_947463845.1 Comamonadaceae bacterium | reverse complement strand
GCGCATCGAGCGCACCAAAGGGCTCGTCCAGCAATAACATCTTGGGCTGGATGGCAAAGGCCCGGGCAATGCCCACGCGTTGCTTCATACCCCCCGAGAGCTGGCTGGGTTTTTTGTCGATGGCGTGGAGCAAGCCGACCATGCCGACGTGTTTTTCCACATGCAGATTAACCTGTGGCGCCTTCCATTCGGGCCACTTGGACTTGACCGCAAACGCGATGTTTTGGCGCACCGTGAGCCAAGGCATGAGCGCATGGCTTTGGAACACCACGCCGCGCTCGAGGCTCGGGCCTGCGATCTCACGCCCGTCCATGAAGGCATGGCCTGCCGAGGCAGTGTCCAGGCCCGCCAGCACGTTCAGGATGGTGGTTTTGCCGCAGCCCGAGTGACCGATGATGCAAACAAACTCACCCTTGTCGATGGTGAAGGACACGTCTGAAAAAACAGGCTTGTCGCTTTGGTAGGCCTTGCCCAGTTTTTCAATTTGGAGGAAAGCGTTCATGGCTTTGGTTTTGGGTTGGGGTGCGGTCAAATGGGTCGGCAAAAGTGCCTTCAGCGAGCGTTCCGAGGTGTCACTCCACATAAGTCACCGCCTTTTGCACCTGGGCAAACGCCAGGTCCAACAACATGCCGACCACGCCAATCACCAGCACCGCAAAGATCACGTTCACCAGCGACAGGTTGTTCCATTCGTTCCACACAAAGTAGCCCACACCCGTACCGCCCACCAGCATCTCGGCGGCCACGATCACCAGCCAGGCAATGCCCATGCTGATGCGCATGCCGGTGACAATGGTCGGGGCAGCAGCCGGCAAGATCACCCGAAAGGCTTTGCGCAGCGGCCGCACTTCCAGCGTGCTGGCCACGTTGAGCCAGTCGCGTTTGACGGCGGCCACACCAAAAGCGGTGTTGATCAACATCGGCCAGACCGAGCAGATGAAGATCACGAAGATGCCACTCACCTCAGAGTCCTTGAGCGTGTAAAGCGCCAACGGCATCCAGGCCAGCGGGCTGATGGGCTTGAGCACCTGAATGAACGGGTCAAACGCCTTGCGCATGAGGGGCGACATGCCAATCAAGAAGCCCACCGGCAAGGCCACCAGCACCGCCAGGAAAAAGCCCAGCGCCACACGACCGAGCGAATGCGCCAACTGAATGCCGATACCTTTGTCGTTGGGCCCTTTGTCATAGAACGGGTCGGCCAGGTGCCCCAACATGGCCTTGCCCACTTCCAGGGGCGGAGGAAAGCCGGTGCTTTTGACGGCCCCCGGGTCCTTGCCCATCATCTTCTGGTACTCGATTTCTTCGGCCGTCATGCCGACCGGGGCAGCCCCGGCCACCGTAGGCGCAGTGGCCGACAGCTGCCACGCCCCCAGAAACACCAGGAACATGAGCAATGAAACCAAGGCGGCGCGAGCGTTGAGATGCATGGTGTTCATGTGCCTTAGCCCATCTTGTGGATCGCGAAGCTCTTGATGTATTCCTCGGGCTTGGCCGGGTCAAACTCCTTGCCCATGATCTTGTGCTTGGGGTAGGGCGTGGTGGCTGCAAAGCTGTGGCCCAGCTCTTTCATGTGCCTGCGGGCATCGGTGATGAGGAACACCTTTTCGGCGATTTGCTTGTAATCCACATCGCCTTTGACATAGCCCCAGCGCTTCATTTGCGTGAGCATCCACACCGCCATGCTTTGCCAGGGCATGGGGTCAAAGTCGGCGCGGTCTGGCACGTTTTGCACTTTGCCCAAGCCGTCGGCAAACTTGCCCGTCAACACCTGGGCAATCACCGCCTCGGGCTGGTTCAGGTATTGCGCGGGCGAGATGACTTTGGCGATCAACTCGCGGTTGCCCGGCTGGCGCGCCATGGCCGCAGCCGTGAGCACCGCACGGTAAAGCGCGGCAAAGGTGTTGGGGTTCTTTTGAATGAATTCGGTGCTGGTGCCGAAGGCGCAGCAGGGGTGACCATTCCACAGGTCTTTGGTGAGCATGTGGATGAAGCCGACTTCGTCGAACACCGCACGCTGGTTGAAGGGATCGGGTCCGAGAAAACCGTCGATGTTGCCGGAGCGCAAGTTGGCCACCATCTCTGGCGGCGGCACCACCCGGATTTGCACATCGGTGTCGGGGTTGATGCCGTTTTCAGCCAGGTAGTAACGCAGAAGGAAGTTGTGCATCGAATAATCGAAAGGCACCGCAAACTTGAAACCCTTCCAGTTTTTGGGGTCCCGATTGTTCTTGTGCTTGACGGCCAATGTGATGGCCTGGCCGTTGATGTTCTGGATGGTGGCCACGTTCATGGGCGTGGCGCTGGCCCCCAGACCCATGCTGATGGCCAGGGGCATGGGTGACAGGAAATGCGTCGCGTCGTATTCCTTGTTGATCATCTTGTCGCGGATCAGCGCCCAGCCTGCGGTCTTGGTCACTTCCACGTTCAGGCCTTGCTTTTGGTAGAAGCCCAGGGGATCGGCCATGATGAGTGGCGTGGCGCAGGTGATCGGAATGAAGCCGATCTTCAGGTTGGTTTTTTCCAAGGGACCTTTGCTTTGCGCCAAGGCCTGCAAGCTGGCCACAGGCAAGACGCTGGCAATGGCCGCCATGGCGGTCTTCTTGCCCACGGCACGCAAGAACATGCGGCGCTCCTGGTCCTGCGGGAACAAGGCCTTGACCAAGGTGGCCTCAATGAACTCCTGGCTGTAGGCCTCGAACTCCGCAGTTTCAGAGCGGGCACGCAACTGAGCGGCTGCGGCATCGGCGGCCACTGCAGCGTGGTGGTCGGCGGGCGAATGGTCCCGGCCACAGCTGCACTTGAGCATCAGGGGGCGATCGGCGTTGTACGGGTCAAAGAATTCAGACATGGCAACCTCACATCGTTGAAGATGTGCAGGTCTATGCAAGCTGTGGGCCAGAAACGCCGAAATGCGTGCCCATGGCAGGGCGTGTCTTCATTTCGTGGGGCACTTGTCGATGCGGTGTAGGGCTGGCCCTACAAAACCAGAGGATCTGCCACACCGGGAGGTCGGCCGCTTCAGGCACGGCAAGCCAAGTCAGTGGCCGCCACCCAGGCTTTGTGCGTACAAAGCCAACTCCACATCGTTCTTGGTGCCGGTCTTTTCCAGGATACGTGCACGGTAAGTGCTCACCGTATTGGGGGCCAGGCTCAGTTGCGCACCAATTTCGCTCACGGTGTGGCCTTGGGTCAACAAAAGATACACCTGGTGCTCACGGTGCGAGAGCAGCTCTATCCCACTTTTGGTGCGCCCCTGGCTCACCAGGCTGGCCAACGCCTCGGCAGTGGCGGGTGTGACGTGCATGCCCCCTGCAGCCACACGGCGCAACGCCGCCATCAACTCGTCCGGGTCGGTGCTTTTGTTCAAATAACCCGATGCACCCAGTTGAATGCAGCGCACCGCATATTGTTTTTCGGGGTAAGTGCTGAGCATGAGCACGGGCAGGCCAGGCCAGTCGCGCCGTAATCTTTGCAGCACATCCAGACCGTCCATGCCGGGCATGGCGATGTCGAGCAGCACCACATCCAGCCCTTGCGGGCCCTGCAGCGCCTGAACCGCACTGAGCACACCAGGGCCGGTATCGGCCTCGGCCACGACCTGCAGGCCCGGGTCGTCGGCCAGCACCATCTTCAGGCCTTCGCGCACGATCTTGTGGTCGTCGCCCAGCAGCACGCGCACAGGGCTGTTCATGGCGCTTCCTGGTCTAGGGGCAAGGGTAAGGGCATAGACAAGCGCATGCGGGTGCCCCGGCCAGGCTGGCTGTCGATGTCGATCACGCCGCCAAAATGCCGTGCCCGCTCGCGCATGCCCATGATGCCGTAAGCCTGCGCCGACTCGAAGACCTGTGCCTCGGCCCCGCAACCGTCGTCTTCCACCGACAGATGGAGCCAGCCCTCGCGCTCGACGATGTCGACATCCACCATGCGGGCGCGGGCGTGACGGCCCACGTTGCTCAGCATCTCCTGAAAGATGCGGAACACCGCCATGGACATGGGTTCGGGCAGCACACGTTGCGCGTTCACTTCCATGCACCACCTGAGTTCTTGCTCGGCCGACTGCACAAACTCCTGGGCCTGCCATGCCAGGGCATCCCACAGCCCCTGATGGTCGAGGATGCTGGGACGCAGGTCGGTGATGATGCGGCCCACATTGACCACCGCGTTTTCAATCAGACGGCTCATGTTCTGGCATTTGCCGCGCATCTTTTCACGCATGCTTTGTGCTTCAGCGGCCAGGCGTTGTTCTTGCTCGGACAAGCGTTTGTCCAGCCAGCTCACATCCATCTTCAGTGCCACCAGCAAGCTGCCCAGCTCGTCATGCACCTCGCGGGCAATGCGGGTGCGCTCTTCTTCGCGCACTGCCTCGGACCAAGCGGCCAGCTCGCGCAACTGCTGCAGAGCGGTTTCCAGCGCCTGGGTGCGCTCGGCCACCCGCAGCTCCAGCTCATTCTTGGCCTGATGCAAAGCGTCTTCGGCCCGCTTGCGCTCCGTGATGTCCACAAAGGTGACCACCGCACCCCGCACCTGGCCTTGGTCAAACACCGGGTAGCTGGAATACTCGACCGGGAAACTGCTGCCGTCTGAGCGCCAGAACACCTCGCTGTCGATGCGGCAAGGCTGGCCCTCTCGAAAGGCGTTGTAAATCGGGCAGTCGTCCATCGGGTAATGCTTCCCGTCGCCATGCGAGTGGTGCGTGAGGGTATGCATGTTCTGGCCCAGCACCTGCTGCGGCTCCATGCCGATCATGCGGGCCCCGGCCGGGTTGATGAAAACGCACAAACCCTCCAGATCGACCCCAAAAACCCCTTCGCCGGTGGAGGCCAGCATCAAGCCCAAGGGATCGCGCCAGGCCTCGGTCACCCCCATCAACCCTTGCGCGGGCGTCGGGACAGCTGTGGAGGGTGACAGATTCAGGCTCATGGCCACTACAAGCAAGGCGTATGCCAAGCATTCGAGTTGCGGGCACGGGCCCTGTCCCTGGCTTGGCCTGCTGCGCCGGAGGGCTTGTCGCCTGCGGCAACGGTTGCCCGACTTGCAGGCCGTGACAATATCGGCAGGTTTACATGCATTGACTGTTGATTGGATGGCCATGACCCGGATACCCACCGCCTTGTTGCAGGGCGCTTCGAACTTTCGCGATGTTGGCGGCTACCGCAATGTCCATGGCCGCTGCGTGCGACGGGGTCAGGTTTTCAGGTCAGACCATCTGGCGGGTCTCACAGAGACGGACCTACAGCAACTGAAGGCTCTGGGCGTCCGTCACAGCCTGGACTTTCGCGGTGCGGCCGAGTGCGCTGCCACGCCCTATGCCATCCCGGGCGTGCAACGCGTGGCGCTGACCATCGAACCGACCGTGATCGCCCGCATGCAGGCGCTGGTGGCACAAGGTGTGGTGCCCACCACCGAAGAAACCGTGGACCTGATGCGCGAGACCTACCGTGATTTTGTGAACCGCAACGCCGACACTTACGGACGGTTCTTGAAACATTTGCTGGAAGCGCCCACGCCCCAGGTGTTTCACTGCACGGCAGGCAAGGACCGCACGGGTTTTGCAGCGGCGCTGCTGCTGTCGGCCCTGGAGGTGGACCGGGCCACCATCGAAAACGACTACCTGCTCACCAACCAACTCTACAAGCGAGACCCCCGCCTTGAAGGTCAGGGCCACCCGCATGTGATGAAAGTGCTGTGGCAAGTGCAGCCCGAGTTTTTGCACGCTGCATTTGAGGCCGTGGATGCGCAGCACGGGGGCATGCGCGACTACCTGCATGGGGCCATTGGCCTGAGCCCGCAAGAAGTGGCCGAGCTGAAGCGCATGCTGCTGGAAGACTGACGTCCGGGTTTTTTCCCACCGCGCTTTTTACAATGGCACGAACCCCTGGAGCCTTTGCATGAACGAATCCCAAGCCCGTGAAGAGATGTGCCGCATCGGGCAAAGCCTTTTTGAACGCGGCTACGTGCATGCCACGGCCGGCAACATCAGCGTGCGTCTGGACGATGGGTTTCTCATCACCCCCACCGACGCTTGTCTGGGGCGGCTCGACCCGGCTCACTTGGCCAAGCTCGATGGCATGGGTCAACAGATCAGCGGCGACAAAGCCAGCAAGACCATCGCCTTGCACCGCCAAATTTATGCCGCCGCCTGTGCACACGCGCCCACCACCGGCTGCGTGATCCACACCCACAGCACGCATTGCGTGGCCCTCAGCCTGAACGCCTCAGGGCCGGAGCTGCTGCCCGCCATTACCCCCTACTTCGTGATGAAAGTAGGCCATGTCCCGCTCACGGCGTACCACCGCCCGGGCAGCCCGATGGCGGCACAAGAAGTGGCCGAGCTCATTGCCCAATACGCCGCCCGTGGCACACCGATCCGCGCCGTGATGCTGCCCCGGCTGGGGCCCAATGTCTGGCACGACACGCCCGCTGCGGCCATGGCCACGCTCGAAGAGCTGGAGGAAACCGCCCGATTGATGCTGCTGCAGCCACAAACCACGGCATTGCCGGAGCCCGAGCTGCAAATTCTGCGCGATACTTTTGGGGCGCATTGGTGAATGCGCGGACCAGACTGGCTTAGGACGCTTCGTTTTTTTTCAAGTCCAGCGCCTGCTCGTACAGCTGATTTTTGGATTCACCCGTGATCTCGGCCGCCAGTTTGACGGCGGTT
>CANHUM010000095.1 GCA_947463845.1 Comamonadaceae bacterium | reverse complement strand
GGAGCCAGACCGGCTCGTCCGGCCAGCGATTGCCCCAGCGGAGCACGTTCGGTATCAGATGCTGGCATACGACTGGCTGGGTTGACCCAATCGGCCAACTCCAACAGGGGCTCGGAAAGCGATGTGCGCTCGAACAACCGGGCCTGTGAGGCGTTGGCGACCAAAATCCCATGCTGATGTGTCATGACTTACTTTCTTCGGTTGCATCCTGGCGCCGATTTTTGGCCTAGTGCTCATACGGGTCAATTCACCCCTGGACATAAAACGATCGGCCAAGGCGAGTCGCTGTCAGCAACACGCTTGATGCGCATCAATCTGCTCACCCGGTCGGCGTGCGTCAATGACCGCATGACCGTCTTCGCCACGAATTCACCTCCGATGGCGCCTTGCGTTTTTCGAGCTCAAGGCTTGTGCAAGGTTTATGGCGAAGGACCGGCCACTGTGCATGCGCTGCGCGGGGTGGACCTGTGCATCGTGCCGGGTGAGTTTGTGGTGTTGCTGGGAGCCTCGGGCAGCGGCAAATCCACCTTGTTGAATATTTTGGGGGGACTGGACAGCGCCACATCGGGCACCGCGCAATGGACACATCAGGGCCGCACGCACGAGCTGACCGGGGCCAGCGATGCCGAACTCACGCGCTACCGGCGCGAGCATGTGGGCTTTGTATTCCAGTTTTACAACCTGATTCCCAGCCTCACGGCCCGCGAAAACGTGGCCTTGGTCACCGATCTGGCCCTGGACCCGATGACGCCCGAAGCTGCGCTGGCACTGGTGGGCTTGGCCGACCGCATGGACCACTTTGCAGCGCAGTTATCCGGCGGCGAACAGCAGCGCGTGGCGATTGCCCGGGCGATTGCCAAACGACCGCAGGTTTTGCTGTGCGATGAGCCCACGGGGGCCTTGGACTGTGCCACAGGCATCGTGGTGCTGCAGGCCATCGAAAAAGTCAACCGCGAGCTGGGCACCACCACCGTGGTCATCACGCACAACGCGCCCATTGCCGACATGGCTGACCGAGTGATGCGCATGGCCGATGGCCGCATCGTGGACATCCATGCAAATGCGCACAAAGTGGCTGCGTCCACATTGCATTGGTAAACAGCATGAAGTCACTGGACACCAAGCTTTGGCGAGATTTGCAAAGTCTGTGGGCGCAGGTGCTCACCATTGCAGTGGTCGTGGCCATTGGGGTGGCGGGTTTTGTGGGCATGTTTTCGGTACACGAATCGCTCAAAAATGCCCGCGACAATTTCTACCGCGACAACCGCATGGCCGATGTGTTCATCCGCATCCAGCGCGCGCCCCTGCCACTGCAAGCGCGCTTGCTGGCCCTGCCGGGCGTGGCCGATGTCCAGCTGAATGTGGTGCACGACACGCAATTGGCTCTGCCCCATGCCCAAGCCCCGGTGACCGGCCGCTTTATCGGTATGGATCTGTCGCGCTTGCATGCACAAAGACAAGGCATGAATGCCCTGACACTGCGCAGCGGTCGTTGGCCCGAGCCCGGTCGAACCCTGGAGGCGGTGGTCAATGAGCGCTTTGCGCAAGCGCGCCATTTGCAGCCGGGCGACCAGGTCCAGGCCATCTTGAACGGGCAGCTGCAAACCGTACACCTGGTGGGCACGGTCATCACGCCGGAGTATGTGTTTGCCTCACGAGGAGGCGCACCTGATGACAAGAGTTTTGGTGTTTGGTGGGTTGACCAGCAACGCTTGGCCCATGCGTTTGACATGCAAGGCGCCTTCAACCAGGCGGCATTCCGGGTGCACGACAGCGCTGACCGAAAGCAACTTACGGCGCAGCTCATCCAGCAAGTTGATGCCTTGCTGGCGCCCTACGGTACGCGCGGTGCCATGCGCCAGGACCAGCAAATTTCTGCACGTATCGTGAACGATGAACTCTCGCAAATGAAAGTCATGGGCACGGTGCTGCCAGCCATTTTTCTGGCGGTGTCAGTGTTCATCCTGAGCGGCGTCATCGGTCGACAAGTGGCGACTCAGCGCCAGCAAATGGCCGCTCTGAAGGCACTGGGCTACCCGGACCGTCGTATCGCAGAGCACTACATGGGCCTGGCCCTGGCCATCTCCGGCCTGGGACTTCTGGCTGGGCTGTTGTTGAGCCAATGGATTGGGCGCACCATGCTGGGTCTGTATAGCGAGGTTTTCCGCTTGGCGCACCTAGACTACGCCACCACGCCCTGGCTGGTGGCCGCTGCCACGATCCTGGTGCTGGCAGCAGCCACGGCTGGAACCTGGCGCGCCATCCAGCAGGTGGTGCGCCTGCGCCCCGCGGTGGCCATGCAAGCGCCAGCGCCCGATCGGTATCGGCCCAGCCTCATCGAGCGCCTGGGGCTGGGTCGCCATGTTGGCGCATCGGCCCTGATGGCCATCCGGCATGTCGAGCGCCGCCCTTGGCGGGCCCTGTTCACGGTGACGGGCATCGCGCTGGCCGTGGCCTTGCAGATTTCAGGCGCTTTTTGGTTGGATGCCATCGACCACATTGTGGACGTGCAATACCGCCAGGTGCTGCGGGGCGATGTGGTGGTGAATTTTCAGCAGGCGCTGGCACCTTCGGTACAGCAAGACCTGCTGCGCTTACCCGGTGTGATGCAGGCCGAAGTCCAGCGCAACGAAGCCGTACGCTTTCACACAGGCTCCCGCAACGCAGAAGCCGTTCTGCTCGGGCTAGCGCAGGGCGCAAGCTTGACGCGCGTGATCGATGCCCAACGTGGGCCTGTGACCTTGCCAACGCACGGGCTGGTGCTGTCAGGCCTGCTGGCCCAACAGCTCGGGGTGCAACAAGGCGAACAGATCGAGGTGGAATTCTTGATGGGTCGACAACTCCGCACCCGGATCCAGGTCATGGCCATCGTGCACACCCTGATCGGCAAACAGGCGTTCATGGATCTGGAGGCGCTGCACCGGCTGGCCCGCGAAGGCGCAGGCGTGACCGAGGCGAGTTTGCAAGTGGACCCCTTGGCCATGCCAGCCTTTTGGCAAGCGGTCAAGCAGGCCCCGGTCATCGTGTCTGTGCTTGACAAAGCATCCTCGCTGGCAGGATTCCAGGAAACCACCTCGCGCAACATGGGGGTCTTCAGCACGGTGCTCACTCTGTTTGCCGTGGCCATGGCCGTGGGCATTGTGTACAACGCAGCGCGCATCAGCCTCTCAGAGCGTGCCTGGGAGTTGGCCAGTTTGCGTGTGTTGGGCATGACGCGGGTCGAGGTGTCGGTTCTGCTGCTGGCCCCCTTGACCGCCGAACTGCTGCTGGCGCTGCCCTTGGGAGGGGTGTGCGGTTGGGCCTTGGCCTCGTGGCTGATGCATCTGATGTCTTCCGACAACATCGATTTTCCGGTGGTCATCGCTCGGGGAACCTACGCCTGGGCGGCCTTGATCGTCTTGGCGGCAGGCCTGGCGAGCGCCTTGCTGGTGCGCCGACACATTGACCGGCTCGAGCTGGTCGCCGTCTTGAAAGTCCGAGAATGAACCGCCCTGCCGACACCTGCGCCGCCTCCGCCTTGACGGTCAAACCCACCCACCGTTGGCACCCATGGCGTTGGCTGGCCTGGAGCACAGCAGGCTTGCTGACGCTGGCCGCACTGTGGTGGTCGTTTGCGCCCCGTGCTGTGGTGGTGAATGTGGCCTCGGTCACACAAGGGCCTTTTGAACAAAGCCTTGAAGAAGATGGCCAGTTGCGGCTGAAAGCGCGCTATGGGATCGCCGCCCCGATGGCCGGGCAGCTGCAAAGGCCCAGCCTGCAAGTGGGTGACCGCGTGGAAAAAAACCAGGTGCTGGCCTGGCTGGCTCCCATGGCTTCACCCCTGATCGACCCGCGCAACCAAAGCGTCTTGCGCCAACGTGTGGGACGGGATGAAGCCAGTCAACAGGCCGCCAGCGCCCGTGTGGCGCAACTGCAAGCCGCACTGGCGCAAGCCCGCCTGCAAGCACAACGAACCGCACAACTGGCGCAACAAGACTTCATCGCCGAGGCCGCACTGGACCAAGCTCTGAACGCCGAACGCGCCGCAGCGCAAGCGCTGGAGGCTGGACGTGCCGAGTGGCGTGCGGCCCAGTTCAGCCTGGCCGAATCGCAAGCCGCCCTGGGCCAGACCACGGCAACCGCACCCACGGCCGGGCAAGGGCTGGTGCCCATCGCCAGCCCGATCAGTGGTCAAGTCTTGAAGCTGCACCTGAGCAGCGCCGGACCGGTCACAGCGGGGCAAGCCTTGATCGACATCGGTGACGTCACGGCATTGGAGGCGGTGATCGATGTGTTGTCCTCGGATGCCCGGCACATTCGCACAGGCGCACCCGTGGGCTTGTCGCTCGATGGACGCCAAGCAGCCCTGACTGGGCAGGTCAGACGCATTGAACCCACCGCATTCACCCGTGTGTCGGCACTGGGCATCGAAGAGCAACGCGTGAATGTGCTGGTGGATCTGTTACCCGACACGCCAGCAGAAGCGCAAGGCCTGGGCGATGGCTTTCGGGTCGATGCGCACATCGTCCTGTCGCGCATTGACCAGGCTCTTCGTGTCCCCAGCGCGGCCTTGGTGCGCGACGGTGAGTCCTGGCGTGTCTGGGTGATCCACAATGGGCGCGCCCATGCCCGCAAGGTGCTGGTGAAAGACCGCAATGCCGAATTCGCCGCGGTCGAGCCCGGCCCGCTGCAAGCGGGAGACCCGGTGGTCCTGTACCCCGCTGCACTGACAGAAGGTCAGCGCGTCAAGATCTCACCTTGAACGCGCAGGGCCTGCCACCCTGCTTGGACTCAAGCGTTGCGACTCACATGCACCAGAGGCATACGCCCCGCATGCCACTGACCGTCCAACGCCCTTTCGATCTGCGCTGACAACTGCAGCAACACGCCGTCGTTGGCCTGCTTGGCCTGCGCATGGATGCCCAAAGGCAAACCGTTTTGTTGCGTGGCCATGGGCAAGGAGATGCCGGGCATGCCACACAAATTGGTCAGGGGCGTATAGGCAAAATTGCGCCAGAGGTTCGCAAACCAATCGAGTACGCTGGGGTTATCGCTGGTGGTGAGGTATTCGGTGGTGCCCAGCTTGGGCGTCGGCAAGGCGGTGATGGGCGTGAGCATGATGTCCCAGTCTTCAAAAAACTGGCCAAACGCTCGCGACGTGGTGTTGAACACCGTCTGCATGCGGGCCCGCTCGGTAAAGGTGGTGTTCAGGCCCATCTCCCAGATCTTGATGTTGATGGGCTCCACCAGTCCCTCAGGCGGCCGCGTCAGGCCGCGAGGGGCGAGCAAGTTGGAAATGGTCTGCGCAAAATTGCTGATGTAACACGTCGTTTGCGCACCAAAAGCGGCAGGAAAATCCACCTCGGGCAAGGCCCAGTCCACCTGGTGGCCCAGACCCTCCAGAAAACGCCCGACGCGTTCCAACTCATCCACAAAATGGGGTACTGCCCGATAGTCGCCCCACTTGTGCGACAGCGCAATGCGCAAGCGCGGCGGGTCACGCTGGATCAAGGTGCTGTAGGGCTCAGCGGGCATCCAATACGGCATGAATTCGCCTGGCGCACCACCACGACAATGGTCCACAAAAGCTGCTGTATCGCGCACAGTGCGGCTTTGGCAGCCTTGGGTGGAGACCAGACCGGTCAAATCAGACGCCGCAGGCGCGATCGAAAACACCCCACGCGAGGGCTTCAGACCGATGTTGCCATTGGCCCCAGCCGGAATGCGGATCGAGCCGCCACCGTCGGTGGCGTGCGACAGCGGCAACACGCCCGCAGCCAAGGCCACGGCTGTCCCGGCCGACGAACCGTAACTGGTGTACTCGGGGTTCCAAGGGTTGCGCGTGACATACACCGCCGGGTTTTCGGCCGAACTGCACACTCCGAACTCGGGCGTGGTGGTGCGACCGATGATGTTCAGGCCTGCCCGCCGAATTTGCGCCGTGAGAAAAGTGTCTGCCGTAGCGCGGTTACCACGCATCATCAAGGAGCCCATCTCCTGCAAGCGGCCTTTGAGCGTTGGCCCCAGGTCCTTCATGAAAAAAGGCACTCCGGCAAACGGCCCTGCCGGATTCATGCCATCTTTGAGCGGGTCGGCCACCACATCGTCAAACACCTCGACCACAGCGTGCACCGCCGGGTTGATGCGGGCCACACCGGCCGCCGCCTGAGTAGCCAGCTCGGCAGGCGAGACATCGCCCCGCCGCACGCATTCGGCCAAGTCCACCGCGTCGTGCTGCACCCACTCCTGCCAGGTCATTGCCAAAGTCATCGTTGCCATCCTTGCTTTGCATTGTCCAACCCATTATTTCGACCTCTTGTGCCTGATGTGACCCCTCCTGGGGTAGCGTCCAGGCAAAAAAAAGCCAACCCGTGACGGTTGGCTTTTTTGCGGTTTGGTGGAGCTGGGGGGATTTGAACCCCCGTCCATAAGCCTTTTTCGTACAGTTCTACATGTGTAGTCGTCTGATTTGAGTCTCGCCAAATGAACCGCGCAGCGACACGCTGAACACCCAGCCAGCACCCTTTTTTCTCACACCACCTCAAGGTACCCGAGGTGATGCCAGCCCATATGTTTTACCTTGCAGCCTGGACAATCTTGCGACTGCCCTTGCCCAGCCTATCGGCCAACTGTTGCAAGGCTCGCTGGATTAAGCAGCGAGTGCGAAACGTTCGTCGTTTGCAGTTAGTTTTTTTTCTGCTGTTTTACGAGGATCAGAACCTCGACATGCCCTGCCACGCGTCC
>CANHUM010000094.1 GCA_947463845.1 Comamonadaceae bacterium | reverse complement strand
TCGGACCGCATGGCCAAGTACAACCAGCTGCTGCGCATCGAGGAAGATCTGGGTGATGTGGCCGTGTACCCAGGCCGTTCGGCCTTTTACAACCTGCGCTGAATCCATTGAGCCATGGGCAACCGCTTGATCCCTGCCGTGTTGTTTGCCTTGTTGGCCATCGTCCAAGCGCAGCTGTGGTTTGGGCAAGGCAGCTTGCCCCATGTCAATGCGCTTCGGCAAGAGTTGGAACAGCAAAAACTGGACAATGAGGAAGCTCGGCGAAAAATGGAACAACTGAGCGCCGAAGTCACCGACCTCAAACAAGGCCTGAACATGGTCGAAGAACGTGCCCGGCACGAGTTGGGCATGGTCAAGACCAACGAAATCTTCGTTCAAGTCGCCAGGTGATGGCCCCCTCTCCCCTTTTGACTGACCTGTCACGATGACCCTCAGGTCTGTGGCCATTCTGGGTGCGCCAAGAAGCGGTAAATCCTGGCTCGCCCAGGCTGTGAACAGCGCGTTGCAGGCCAGGGGTCTTCAGGACCATTGGGTCATTTCAGAGTCCCCCGAGCCCACCCTCCTGCGAAGCCCTGAAACCATCACATTGTTGATGGGGTTGGATTTACCGGGGCTTGGCCCTGAACAGGATGACCAAGACAAACGGTTGCGACAAGCACTGGTCAACGCCCAGACCCCTTTCACAGTCGTCTACGGCCAAGGCGTTGAGCGTCTGAGCAACGCCTTGTTGGCTATGAATTTGGCGTGCGAAACAGACGCCGCTTGGCCAGAGCGGGAAAGCGCTCAATTCAACATCAACCGCGGGCGCGATGTGTGGCAATGCAATGACTGCAGCGATCCAGTCTGCGAACACAAACTTTTCACGGGCTTGCTGGCCAAACGTGCTGGCTGAGCGACAGCCTCAGTGCACGGCGCCACCCGACAGGTCAGCAGGCAGACCGGTGAAAAGTCCTGCGGCATCGACCGGGTCAAAACGGTATTGCGCACCGCAGAAATCACAGCCCACTTCCACCTGGCCTTGCTCGGCGATGATGCCTTCCACCTCTTCAATGCCCAGGCTGCGGATCATGTGGCCCACGCGCTCGCGATTGCAGCGGCAGGCAAAGCGTGGACCGGTCTCGCCCATCATGGGCTCAAAGCGGGCAAGTGGCTCCTCCCAATACAAGCGGTGCAAGATCGTTTCGGCGTCCAGTCCCAGCAGCTCTTCGCGCTTGAGGCTCTTGGTCAAAATCGAAATGCGGCTGAAGTCTTCACTTTGGCCCAGGACCGATTCACGCTTGAGTGAATCGGTTTGTCCGGCCAAATTGCCCTCGCCTTCGATGGGCAGGCGCTGAATCAGCAAGCCCGCCGCCACCTTATCGTCGGCCGCCAGCACCAGCACAGTGTCGAGCTGTTCGGACTGCAGCATGTAGTGCTCCAGCACCTCGCTGATGTTTTCCAGCTTTTCACCCCGATCGCCAAACAGCGGCACCACGCCTTGGTAAGGCTGCTGGCCGGGCAAACGGTCTTGGGGGTCCAGGGTGATGGCGCAACGCCCTTCGTTGTTCACGTTCACCATCTGGCTGAGGGTCGCGTCGTCGGCCACCTCGCCCACCTGGGTGCAGGTAGCCCGCAAGCTCAAATCGGGCTGCACTTCGACCACGCCCAGCTTGACCGGGCCATCGCCAAAAATCTGCAACACCAAAGCGCCGTTGAACTTGATATTGCCCTGCATCAGCACGCCGGCTGCGGCCATCTCACCGAGCAATTGGCGCACAGGTGCGGGGTAAGCACCCGTCTCGGAATTGGCGGCGCGCCGCGCCAGAATGTCTTGCCAGGCATCGGTCAGGCGCACCAGCATGCCGCGTACCGGCAGGCCTTCAAAAATGAATTTATGGAGTTCGGACAAAGTGCAATTGACAGCCCCCGTGGGGCTGATCCTCAAAAGTTAAAAAGCGTAAGGTCAGGCCAAATGATCAACCCAAAAGATCAGCTGAGTTTTTTCAGGCCTGCCTTGAACCGGCGGGCGTTTTCCACATAATGCTTCGCGCTTTGGCGCAGCCCTTCGATCTGTTCGGCGCTCAATTCGCGCACCACCTTGGCGGGGGTGCCCATGATCATCGAACCATCAGGGAATTCCTTGCCCTCGGTCACCAGAGAACCTGCACCCACCAGGCAGTTCTTGCCGATTTTGGCACCGTTGAGTACCACGGCACCAATGCCGATCAGCGACTCGTCGCCAATCGTGCAGCCGTGCAGCATGACCATGTGCCCCACCGTCACGTGCTTGCCGACCTGGATGGGTTTGCCGTGGTCGGCGTGCATCACGCTGCCATCCTGGATGTTGCTGCCCTCGCCGATCTCAATCGTCTCGGTGTCGCCACGCACCGTCACACCAAACCAGACACTGGCATCGGCTGCAATCTTGACCGCGCCCATGACCTGCGCGTTGTCGGCCACCCAGGCGCTGTCGGCCACATCGGGGGTTTGGTCGTCCAGTTGGTAAATGGCCACGGCGGTCTCCTGTCAATGAGGTTGGCTTGAAAACCTACAATTGTAGGGATGCCCACCACCGGCTGTGGGCACTGTCAGCGATCACCATGCACACCCTGCGCACCGCCGCCCTGATCCCTTGGGCGCAAACCGACCCGAACCTGAAGGCCCAGGCCACCCTGGCGCTGGACCTGAGCCTGCCCGTGGGCGTGGGCGACAGTCTGAGCGCCACCACTGCAGGTCCAGGCCGCGCCGCCCGCCCGTTGCTGGTGCCGCACACCCAGCTCAAGGCCAAATCCATGGCCACGCCCGAAGGTCGGGCCATGCTGGTGCACTCGATCGCGCACATCGAGCTCAATGCCATCGACCTGGCGCTCGACGTGGTCTGGCGCTTTGCGGGTATGCCCGAAGCTTTTTACACCGACTGGGTCCGCATCGCACAAGAAGAGGCCAAGCACTTTAGCCTGCTGCGCCAGCATTTGGTCAGTCTGGGCTATGACTACGGCGATTTCCCGGCGCACAACACCCTGTGGGACATGGCCGAGCGCACAAAGGGCGACCTCCTGGCCCGCATCGGCATCGTGCCGCGCACCATGGAAGCGCGGGGCCTGGACGCCTCACCCGGCGTGAAAAACAAGCTCGTCAGTGTGGGCGACCACCGGGCAGGCGAAATCCTCGACATCATTCTGGAAGAGGAAATTGGCCACGTGGCCGCTGGTAACCGTTGGTACCGCTACCTTTGCGCCCAACGGGGCCTAGACCCTGTGCACACCTATGCCGAATTGATTGCGCAATACGATGCCCCCAAACTGCGCCCCCCTTTCAACATGGCGGCGCGCCGACTGGCTGGTTTTGAAGATGCCGAATTGGCTGCCTTGAGTTGAACCCAGACCCAAGGAAGGCCTCTCCCCTTGGTCAACAATGCCCTTTTTTTAACCCCTCACAACCGTCGACTTCCCCTCTTCACCCCTCGAGTTCAACCCTTCTGAAAGCTGACCATGAACGTGTATGACAACCTGAAATCTATGAACATCCAATTGCCCCCCGTCGCTGTGCCCGCTGCGGCTTATGTGCCCTTTGTACAAACGGGCAACTTGGTGTTCCTGTCCGGACACATTGCCAAAAAAGAGGGCCAAGTCTGGGCTGGCCAATTGGGCAAAAACATCACGACAGCCGAGGGTCAACAGGCTGCCCGCGCTGTGGCCATAGACCTCATGGGTACGCTGCACGCGGCGGTTGGGGATCTCAACAAGGTCAAGCGCATCGTCAAAGTGATGAGCTTGGTCAACTCCACAGGCGATTTCACCGAACAACACTTGGTCACGAACGGCTGCAGTGAATTGCTCGGCCAAGTGTTTGGTCCTCAGGTCGGTGCCCATGCCCGAAGCGCCTTTGGCGTGGCCCAAATTCCACTGGGGGCCTGCGTCGAGATTGAACTCATTGCCGAAATCGGCTGATCAAGACTCGGCAGCCCCAACGTACAGACCCGTGCGTTGGGGCCTGGTGACGCAGTCACGCCAGACGATGAACGACCTCGGCCGCAATGGCCAGTGAGCTCGTCAAACCCGGTGATTCGATGCCCAGCAGGTTCACCAGCCCCGGCACGCCGTGTTGGGCTGGTCCCTGGATCAGAAAATCGGCTGCCGCCTCGGCCGGTCCATTGATTTTGGGGCGAATGCCAGCATAGCCGGGCTGCAAAGCGCCGTCGGCCAAAGCCGGCCAGTACTTGCGCACCTCCGCATAAAAAGCGTCACCTCGGCTGGGGTCCACCTGCAGATCATTCGGGTCGCTCACCCACTGCACATCCGGCCCGAACTTGGCCTGCCCGCCCAGATCAAGTGTGAGGTGCACACCCAAGCCCGCTGCTTCGGGTACGGGATAGACCAGGCGAGAAAACGGCGCTTTGCCGGCCAGCGTGAAGTAATTGCCTTTGGCGTAATGCGCTTGGGGCAAGAGATGGGGGTTCAACCCCACCATCCCTCGGGCCAGCGTCACTGCGTGCAGCCCGGCAGCATTGACCAGGACGCGACAAGCCAACTCTGTGCCATCTTGCGTGCGCACCAGGATCGGATGGTTGGCAGTGCCTTGCTGCAGGCCAATGTGTTGAACTGGCGAAAGCAGCGCCAGCAGGCCACCTGCATTTTCCATATCGCCTTGAAGGGCCAGCATCAAACCGTGGCTGTCCACCACACCCGAGCTGGGCGACAGCAAAGCAGCCTCGCAGGCCAACGCTGGCTCCAGGGCCCTGGCCTCGGTGGCGCTCAGTTTTTGCAGGTCATGCACGCCATTGGCAGCGGCTTTTCGCAAGATGCCATCCAAGGCCTGCACTTGGTCGGCACTGGTGGCGACGATGAGTTTGCCCAGCTGGCGATGCGAAACACCCCGCTCGGCGCAGTAGGCATAGAGCATCTGTTTGCCCTGTACGCACAAGCGTGCCTTGAGCGAACCGGCCGGGTAATAAATGCCCGCATGGATGACCTCGCTGTTGCGCGCACTGGTGCCGGTGCCGATGGCATTTTCGGATTCGAGCACCATGACCTCTCGGCCCTGCAGGGCTAGGGCACGCCCAACCGCCAAGCCTATGACTCCGGCCCCAATCACAACGGCATCGACTTGTTCCACATGGCCCTCAACATGGTTGGTTAAGCCCCGATTGTGGCGCAGCCGATCGATATCGGACGCGCCAGCCCTGACACCCGCAAGACAGACGTCAACGGCGCAACCGGGCAGACTTGAACCCATTCAAACGAGGAGTGTCATTGATGTCTTTGTTCAATTTGCAAGGCAAAGTTGCCGTGGTCACAGGCTCGAGCCGGGGCATTGGTCGGTCGATTGCACACCAACTCGCCAAGGCGGGAGCCCGTGTGGTGGTGTCCAGCCGCAAGCAAGACGCCTGCGAAATCGTGGTCCAGGAGATCCTGGCCGCTGGCGGCCAAGCCATGGCGATGGCCGCCAGCATTTCCAGCAAAGAGCAACTGCAAAACTTGATCGACCAGACCCGCAAGACGTGGGGACCGATCGACATCCTGGTTTGCAATGCGGCCACCAACCCCTATTACGGCCCGGCCACAGGCATGAGTGACGAGGTGTTTGACAAGGTCATGCGCAACAACGTGTTGTCCAACGCATGGCTGTGCAATCTGGTCTACCCGGACATGAAAGCCCAAAAAGACGGTGCCATCGTGATCGTATCCTCGATTGGTGGACTGCATGGCTCTTCGGTCATCGGGGCTTACAACATCTCGAAGGCGGCCGATATGCAGCTGGCACGCAACCTGGCGGTGGAATGGGGGCCGGACAACATCCGCATCAATTGCATCGCACCGGGCCTCATCAAGACAGACTTCGCCAAGGCGCTGCACGAAGACCCCGTCTTGAGCGCCAAGTACAACAACGAGACGCCTTTGCGTCGCATGGGTGATCCCGATGACATCGGCGGCGTGGCGGTGTTCCTGGCAAGCCCGGCCGGACGCTACGTCACGGGGCAGACCATTGTGGCCGATGGGGGGATGATGATTCGCTGACTTTGCAGGTTGCTGGATACTGCGGTCAAGGCTGAGCAAGGGCTGGGGCCGGGCGACTCAAACTGGGGTACCAGAAATCGGCGCCCGGCCCCTGCCCTTGCTCAGCACATGCTCTGCTCAGTGGTTTTGCCAAGCGCGAAACATCCACCCAGCAAAAAGCCCGCATCAGCGGGCTTTTTGACTGAAGGAAAACGTCGATCAGCCGAAGTTCTTCTCAGCGAAAGACCAGTTCACCAGCTTGTCGAGGAATGTCTCGACGAATTTGGGACGCATGTTGCGGTAGTCGATGTAGTAAGCGTGTTCCCACACGTCCACGGTCAACAAGGCGGTGTCGCCTGTTGTGAGCGGGGTACCAGCGGCGCCCATGTTGACGATGTCAACCGAGCCGTCGGCTTTCTTGACCAGCCATGTCCAGCCGGAGCCGAAGTTGCCCACGGCGCTCTTGACGAAGGCTTCCTTGAAAGCGGCGTAGCTGCCAAACTTGGCATTGATGGCTGCGGCCAGCGCGCCTGTGGGCTCGCCACCACCATTGGGCTTCATGCAGTTCCAGAAGAAAGTGTGGTTCCAGATCTGGGCGGAGTTGTTGTAGATGCCGCCGCTGGACTTTTTGATGATGTCTTCGAGGGACATGCTCTCGAATTCAGTGCCTTTTTGGAGGTTGTTCAGGTTCACAACGTAGGCGTTGTGGTGCTTGCCATGGTGAAACTCCAGGGTTTCCTGGCTGTAGTGAGGGGCCAAAGCGTCGATCGCGTAAGGCAGTGCGGGC
>CANHUM010000093.1 GCA_947463845.1 Comamonadaceae bacterium | reverse complement strand
TGACCTCTGGCGAGCGCTACAACAAAGTGGTGGACATCTGGGGCAAAGCCGGTGACGTCGTCTCCAAGGTGATGATGGACCAGCTGCGCAAAGAGAAAACCATTGACCGTCACGGCAAGGAAGTGGACCAGGAGTCGTTCAACTCCATCTACATGATGGCCGACTCCGGCGCCCGTGGTTCTGCAGCCCAGATCCGCCAGCTGGCCGGTATGCGTGGCCTGATGGCCAAGCCTGACGGCTCCATCATCGAGACCCCCATCACGGCCAACTTCCGTGAAGGTCTGAACGTGTTGCAGTACTTCATCTCGACACACGGTGCCCGTAAGGGTCTGGCCGATACGGCGCTCAAGACCGCCAACTCCGGTTACCTGACCCGCCGTTTGGTGGATGTGACCCAGGATCTGGTGGTCACCGAAGATGATTGCGGCACTGCCGATGGCTCGCTCATGCGCGCCATCGTTGAAGGCGGTGAAGTCATTGAATCGCTGCGCGAGCGTATCCTGGGCCGCACAGTGGCCGAAGACGTTCTGCACCCCGAAAACCGTGCCGTGCTGGCCGCTGCGGGCGTGATGCTTGACGAAGACCTGATCGACGAACTCGAAGCCGCTGGCGTTGACGAAGTCAAGGTCCGCACAGCCCTGACCTGCGAAACCCGCTTTGGCCTGTGTGCCAAGTGCTACGGCCGAGATCTGGGCCGCGGCGGCTTGGTCAACAACGGCGAAGCCGTGGGTGTGATTGCCGCACAGTCGATTGGTGAGCCCGGCACACAGCTGACCATGCGCACCTTCCACATCGGTGGTGCGGCCTCGCGTGCTGCAGTGGCCTCCAGCGTGGAAGCCAAGTCCAACGGCGCCATTGGCTTCAATGCCACCATGCGCTATGTGACGAACAGCAAAGGCGAGCTGGTGGTGATTTCCCGTTCCGGTGAAATCGTCATCACCGAGCACGGCCGTGAGCGCGAGCGTCACAAAGTGCCTTACGGTGCCATCTTGTCGGTCAAGGCCGACCAAGCCATCAAGGCCGGCACCGTTCTGGCCAACTGGGATCCTTTGACCCGTCCGATCATCACCGAGTACGCCGGTACCGTGAAGTTCGAGAACATCGAAGAAGGCCTGACCGTGGCCAAGCAGGTCGACGAAGTGACTGGCCTGTCCACCCTGGTGGTGATTGACCCCAAGCGCCGTGGCGCAGCCAAGGTCATTCGCCCGCAGGTCAAGCTGATCGATGCGGCTGGCAAGGAAGTCAAGATCCCTGGCACCGACCATTCGGTGACCATCGGCTTCCAGATCGGCGCCTTGATTCAGGTGCGCGATGGCATGGACGTGGGCCCAGGCGAAGTGCTGGCCCGTATCCCGGTCGAAGGTCAGAAGACCCGCGACATCACCGGCGGTTTGCCCCGTGTGGCCGAACTGTTCGAAGCCCGCACACCCAAAGACAAGGGCATGTTGGCCGAGATCACCGGCACCGTGTCTTTCGGCAAGGAAACCAAAGGCAAGGTTCGCTTGCAAATCACCGACCCTGAAGGCAAGGTCTGGGATGAACTGATCCCCAAGGAAAAGAACATCCTGGTGCACGAAGGCCAGGTGGTCAACAAGGGCGAGAGCATTGTGGACGGCCCGGCCGACCCACAAGACATCCTGCGTTTGTTGGGCATCGAAGAGTTGGCCCGCTACATCGTGGACGAAGTCCAGGACGTGTACCGCTTGCAAGGTGTGAAGATCAACGACAAGCACATCGAAGTGATTGTTCGTCAGATGCTGCGCCGTGTGGTGGTCGAAAACGTCGGTGACTCCAACTACATCGCGGGCGAGCAGGTGGAGCGTTCTGAAATGCTCAACACCAACGACGCCCTGCAGCGCGAAGGCAAGATCCCGGCGACATTCAGCAACTTGCTGTTGGGCATCACCAAGGCGTCCTTGTCGACCGATTCGTTCATCTCCGCGGCTTCCTTCCAGGAAACCACCCGCGTGTTGACCGAAGCGGCCATCATGGGCAAGCGCGACGATCTGCGTGGCCTCAAGGAAAACGTGATCGTGGGCCGTCTGATCCCTGCTGGCACCGGTTTGGCTTACCACCAGGCTCGCAAAGTCAAGGACGCCATGGACGACGCCGAGCGCCGCGCCATTGCCGAAGCCGAAGCTGCGGATCTGGCCGGTGACACGGCCGAAGACACCGTCACCGACGCTGGCGAAGCTGCCTGAGCGATGAAGTCACCGGCCCCCCGGTGACTTTCCAACAGCCCCTGTACCGCCTTGTGGTCAGGGGCTGTTTCGTTTTGAACCTGGCCTGAGTGGCCCCCACCATGACCCATCCCTCCCATTCACCCAGCCCCACACCGCACAAGCCGTCAGCGCCCTTGTGGCAGCTGCTGCAAGCGACCGCTTCGGTGGTGCAGGCGGTGCGTGCGGGCCGCTCATTGACCGCCGAAATCGAGGCGGTGCCCGGACACCTGCGCCCCGGCGTGCAATCGTTGGCCTTCCAGGTCATGCGGCAACTGGGACGGGCCATGGCCCTGCGTGAACAATTGGCCAGCAAAGCACCGCCCGCGGCAGCCGACGCTATGCTGTGCACCGCCTTGGCATTGAGCTGGCAAGACGCGGCGGCGCCCTATCCGGTTCACACGCTGGTCAATCAGGCCGTCGAAGCAGCACGCCGGCAAAGGAGCACACAAGCCCAAAGCGGTTTCATCAATGCATGCCTGCGCCGGTTCATGCGCGAACGCGAGACGCTGGTGGCCATCACCGATGCAGACCCGCAGGCCTTCTGGAACCACCCGCGCTGGTGGGTTGAGCGCCTGCAGGCCGAATACCCCACGCAATGGACAACCCTGCTGGGCATGGCGCAGCAACCCGCGCCCATGACCTTGCGGGTGGACGCGCGTCACCACAGCGTGGCCGATTATCTGGCCCGTTTGCAGGCCATCGGCCTGCCTGCCAAAGCGGTGGGCGCCAGCGGGTTGCAACTGGCCAAAGCCGTGCCTGTGCAACAGCTGCCCGGCTTTGCCGAAGGCCATGTGTCGGTTCAGGATGCTGCCGCCCAAGTGGCAGCCCCCTTGTTGCTCCAGGGCCGCGCGGCCGACAAGCCCTGGCGCATTCTGGACGCCTGCGCTGCCCCCGGCGGCAAAACCGGGCACTTGCTGGCCTGTTACCCCCAGGCCAAGGTCCTGGCGCTGGATGTGGATGCCAGTCGCTGCCAGCGGATTGAACAAAACCTGCAGCGCCTGGGCCTGCAAGCCGAGGTCCGCGCTGCCGATGCCTCCCAGCCCGACCGCTGGTGGGATGGGCAAGCCTTTGACGCGATCTTGCTGGACGCGCCCTGCACGGCCTCGGGCATCGTGCGCAGACATCCCGACGTGCGCTGGCTGCGTCGGCCCACCGACAGCGCTCAATTGGCCCAGACCCAGGCACAACTGCTCAAAGCTTTGTGGCCCCTGTTGGCGCCGGGTGGGCGCATGCTGTATTGCACCTGTTCGGTGTTCCGGAGCGAGGGCGATGAAACCGTGCAAGCGTTTCTTCAACGCAACACCAATGCCCGATTGCTGCCATCACCGGGGCATTTGATACCGGGTCAGACCCCCACAGGTCTTCCAGTCGTGGACAATGCATTGGGTGAACACGATGGGTTTTATTACGCACTGCTTGAAAAGGAACGGGCTTGAGCTGCTGCGCAGCCTGGTACGGTTGCTGTGCGTGGGGTGGCTCAGCGCTGGCGGCGCATGGGCACAAAACGCCAGCATCGAGCTGACCGAACTCAAAGCCATGCGCGACAACGGCAGCCTCCTGCTCAACGCCCAGCTGAGCCTGGAGCTCGGTCCCTTGCTCGAAGACGCCCTGGTCAAAGGGCTGCCCTTGCATTTTGTGGCCGAGGCCGAGGTCTTGCGAGACCGCTGGTACTGGACTGACGCCAAGCTGGGCATGGTCCAGCGTTACTACAGGCTGGCTTTTCAGCCCCTGACGCGCCGCTGGCGGCTGAATGTCTCCAGCGAGCCGATCTCTGGCACAGGTCAGGCCGGCAGCCTCTCGCAGAACTTTGAAACCCTGAGCGAAGCCTTGGGCGTCGTGCGCAGGCAATCGGGCTGGAAGCTGATTGACATGCAGCACCTCAGCCCCGACGCCCGGCAACGCATCCGCTACAGCTTCAGACTCGACGTTTCCCAATTGCCCCGACCCTTCCAGATCGCCTCAGGTGCGCAGACCGACTGGAATCTGCAGGTCAGCAAAACGCTCCGGTTGACGCCGGAATCGGTGCGCTGACATGGTCTGGCCCCGGGCCTATCGGCAAAAATTTTCGGGTCTGCCCACTGGGGCCAGCCGCTGGCTGGTGTTGGTCGGGGCACTGAGCGCCAGCTTGATTGGCTTGGGCCTGCTGGTTCTGATGACACAGGCCACCGACAACAACGACAACTTCAACCAAAACTACGAGTGGCTGGTCATCACCAACGCTGTGGTGGCGAGTGGTCTGGGGCTGACGATCTTGTGGGGCACGGTGCGCCTTGTGCTGCGCTTGCGTCAGGGCCAGTTTGGCGCCCGCCTGCTGGTCAAGCTGGCAGGCATTTTTGCGCTGGTGGGGGTGGTGCCTGGCGTGCTGATTTACGTGGTGTCTTACCAATTCGTCTCCCGCTCGATTGAAAGCTGGTTCGACGTCAAAGTCGAAGCGGCTCTGGTGGCTGGACTGAATCTGGGGCGGGCCACACTGGACACGCTCAGCGATGACCTGGCCAAGCAAGCCCAAGCCGCAGCGGCCAATTTGTCCGAAGCGAGCGAGACCAACCCCGCTTTGGCCGCAGAAAAGATCCGCACCCAACTCGGTGCCAGCGATGTGACCATCTGGACCACGAGCGGGCGCACGGTGGCCAACGCCGGGTCATCCCAATTTCAAATCCGTCCGGAACGCCCCAGTACACAGCAACTGCGGGAGGCCCGCAAAAACGGCAGCCTGGCCTGGTTCGAGGGCCTCGATGAGTCTGCCACCGGGTCTGACAAGGGACGCATCAAAGTGCTGGTCCTGATCCCGCAGTGGAGCCTGGCACTGGATGAAGACAGACGCCTGCTGCAAGTGGTGCAGGACCTGCCGCCCACGCTGGTCAATAACGCCCTGGAAGTTCAGGCCGCCTACCGTGAATACCAGGAACGTGCCCTGGCCCGTGAAGGCTTGCGCAGCATGTACATTGGCACGCTCACCTTGAGCCTGTTTCTGGCGGTCCTGGGGGCCATCTTGCTGGCGGTCTTGCTGGGCAATCAATTGGCGCGGCCCTTGCTCTTGCTGGCCCACGGCATGCGCCAGGTGGCCGCTGGCGACCTTCGACCCAAGCTGGCGCTGCAAGGCAAAGACGAGTTGGGTGGATTGACCCGCTCATTTGCCGACATGACCCAGCAACTGGCCGATGCCCGTGGCAACGTCGAGCGCAGCCTGAGCCAGTTGGACCAGGCCAGAAGCAAGCTGCAAACCATCCTGGACAACTTGACCGCGGGGGTCATGGTCATCGATGAGCAAGGTCGTATCCAGTCTGCCAACCCCGGGGCCACCCGCATCCTGCGCGTGCCTGTGGCTGCGCATGAGCAGCAAAGCCTCTTGAGTCTGCCTGGGTTGACCGATTTTGCCCAAGGCGTGGCCGAGCAATTCGCCGCACTGGGCACCGATACCGGTGCGCACGAGCTGGACCACTGGCAAAAATCATTTGAAATCCATGCCTCGGGTCAGGGGCTGAGCCAGACAGGCGTGACCCTGTTAGCGCGGGGCGCGATCTTGCCCGATGGCATGCGCCTGCTGGTGTTCGACGACATCTCTGAAATTGTCTCGGCCGAGCGATCACAAGCTTGGGGCGAGGTGGCCCGGCGCCTGGCCCACGAAATCAAAAACCCACTCACCCCCATCCAGTTGTCGGCCGAACGGCTGCAGCGCCGCCTGATCGGCAAGCTCGACAACGCCGACGAAGCGGTGCTGGCCAAATCCGTCAAGACCATCGTGGACCAGGTGGATGCCATGAAGCGGCTGGTCAATGAATTCAGGGATTACGCCCGCTTGCCGTCTGCCGAACTCAAGCCCCTGCAACTCAATGACCTGATCGCCGATGTCATGGCCCTGTACGCCACCGAGCCACAAGACCAGCACACACGCACCGAAGTCCAGGCCGCACTCGACCCCGCATGTCCTGCCATCCTGGGCGATGAACAGCAACTCAGGCAGGTCATCCACAACCTGCTGCAAAACGCACAAGATGCCTGCGAGGCGCGTACCGACCCCACCATACCCCCGCGGGTTCAGCTGCGCACAGAATGGCGAGCCGCGCGCCAGCGCGTGCGACTGACCGTGACCGATTCGGGCCCGGGCTTTGCTCCTAACATCCTGCAAAGAGCTTTTGAACCCTATGTGACCACCAAGTCCAAAGGCACAGGTCTGGGCCTGGCGGTCGTCAAAAAAATAGCGGACGAACACGCCGCCCGGATCGATCTGGGTAACCTGATGGAAGGCGGCGACATCCTAGGGGCGCAAGTCTCGCTATCATTCGCGGTGGTGCAAGAAGCACAGGGGCCCCATTCGCCCACTTCATGAACAGAGACAAGACAGGCATATGGCAAATATATTGGTGGTGGACGACGAGCTGGGCATTCGCGACCTGCTCTCAGAGATCCTCTTTGACGAGGGGCACCAGGTTGAACTTGCCGAGAACGCAGCCCAGGCCCGCGAAGTGCGACAAAGCATGCGTCCCGACCTGGTCCTGCTGGACATCTGGATGCCGGATACCGATGGCGTCAGCTTGCTCAAGGAATGGGCTGCCTGTGGTTTGCTGACCATGCCCGTGATCATGATGAGCGGCC
>CANHUM010000092.1 GCA_947463845.1 Comamonadaceae bacterium | reverse complement strand
TGTTGCACAGCCCATCCCAGCAGCAAGATGCTGATGACGGTGATCAAAAATCCCACCCCGTTTTGCAGCACCAGCGCACTGCCCAGCCATTGCGTTGGCGCGTTCTGGGCCGACATGGCCGAAAACTGTGGTGAGTCAGCGACCACGCAAATTCCCCACAACAGCAAGGCTGCCAGTTGCAACAGCGGCCAGGTATCGGGAATGAATGGGTAGGTCAGGCACATGAACCCGGATGCTGCCAGTGACATGGCCGCTACCCGCGCGCTGCCCACGCGGCGGCTCCACAGTCCACCCAGCACGCAACCGAAAAATCCGATCCCGATCACCGCAAAACAGATCAGCGCCACCGACGGTGTCCAGCTGTACCCGGCGGCCACCAGTGTGCGGCTGATGGGTAGGCTGAGCCAGGGCAGCACGCTCCAGAAAGCGTAAAGTTCCCACATGTGGCCAAAGTAGCCCAGTGCTGAAGCGCGAAAGCCTGGCACTGCGATGACGTCGCGCAAGACCTGGGTGTTCAGGCGAAGGGGTATGGCCTGGTTGGCCGTTGGGTGGGTGTGGTGTTGCGGGGAGGGCGGTTGACCCATCCAGGCCACCAAAAATGCACCCACTACCGCCAGCACCGACGAGCCCAGCATCACTTCGGGCCAAGGCCAGCTTTGGCCCAGGGCCCTCAGGCCATGTGGCATGGCCGTGCCCAAGGTCAGCATGCCCACCAGCCAGCCCAGGGCTGCAGCCGGTTTGCTGCCCACCCGCTGCACCAGCATCTTCATGCCCAGCGGATAAATGCCGGCCAGGCACATGCCCACCACAAATCGCAGGCTCCAGAACAAGCCGTAATCGCTCACACCCCATGTGACCGCAGCATTGGCCAGCGCTCCGAGCAGGCTGCACACCACAAAAATACGTGTGGGCTGAAAACGGTCAGCTGCACCGCTGAATGCAAATGCCAACGTGCCGGCAATGAAACCCAGTTGGGTCGCGGCCAGCAACCATCCAAAAGCGGCCGCGCTCAGCTGCCACGCTTGCATCAGGCTGTCGGCCACACCACTCGGGCTGAACCAGAGCGAGGTGCTCAGACACTGCGCCAAGACAATGAAGGCCACCGCCGTCGATGGCGTGAGCCCTTGGTTTTGATGAGGTCGGCCGTGGATAGGAGCATTCACCACAAAAGTATATCGACAGGCGTCGCGTGAGCCCCTGCAGAAACGGCATCTCTCTGTGGCGATAAGATGGCAGGTGATTATTGGAATTTCCTTTCATGACCGACCGTTATGCCGTCATCGGCAACCCCATCGAACAAAGCAAGTCGCCTTTGATCCACACTGCATTTGCGCAGGTCACAGGCCAGGACATTGAATACACCAAGTTGTGGGCCCCATTGGAGGGGTTTGCAGCTGCGGTGGACGCGTTTCGCGCCATGGGCGGACGCGGTATGAATGTGACTGCCCCTTTCAAGCTGGATGCTTTTGCCTATGCCACCGACCTGGCCCCCAGCGCGCAAATGGCGGGTGCAGTGAATGCGATGAAATTTGAAGACGGCAAGGTGTACGCTGAAAACTTTGATGGCGTGGGTCTGGTGCGCGATCTGGTGCACAACCTGGCATGCGCGCTCCAAGGTCGCCGTGTCTTGATTCTGGGGGCGGGCGGTGCCACCCGCGGCGCTTTGCTGCCCTTGCTGGCCGAGCAGCCGGGTGAGCTGGTCATCGTCAACCGCACCGTCGCCAAAGCTGTGGAGCTGGCTGCGCTGGCACAGCAGCACCAGACAAGCCGGGTGCCGGTCAAGGGATTGGGGTATGACGATGTGCAGGGGGCTTTTGATGTGGTGCTCAATGCGAGTTCGTCCAGCCTGACGGCCGAACTGCCGCCTTTAAATGCCGGTGTGTTTGCCCCGGGTTGCCTGGCTTACGACCTGACCTATGGCAAAGGCCTCACGCCTTTTTTGCAATTGGCTCAGCAAGCAGGAGTGACGCGTCTGGCCGATGGCGTGGGCATGCTGGCCGAGCAAGCGGCCGAGGCATTTGCCTGGTGGCGCGGTGTCCGCCCCAATACTGCCGAAGTCATTCAAAATTTGAAGGTGCCTTGGGTTTGAGGTCAGGGTGGCCGCTGTCAGGCTTTTGATTGCAAGGTGTTGGATGGAGAAAGGTCAAGGTATGAAAACGGTTTTGAAATGTCTCATGGCTTGTTCGGTGGCGGTGGTGATGCCGACGTGGGCCTCTGGGGAGGGCACATACAAGGCTGTGTGTGCCAGCTGCCACTCGCAGGCTTTCCCCAAGGCGCCGCAATTGGGCAACAAAAACCAGTGGGCGCCCCTGATCCGCGAAGGGCAAGTCACCCTCACTGCACACGGCTATGTGGGCATCAGAACAATGCCACCCAAAGGTGGCAAGCCTGATTTGACCCTCGAGGCGTTTGCCGAGGCGCTGATTTTCATGGTCAATCAATCAGGTGGAAATTGGCAAACCCCGGATGCCAAAACCCTTCAGGCGATGCAGAAAGAAGTCGCCAGACGCCAAAAAGCCCAAGCGCCCAAGTGACGCCACCTCAAGCCTGATGGCGATGGGCCAACAAGCCAATCAACTCGGGTACCAGCGCTTGCGAATGGCCTGCATCGCAAGCGCTTTGCAGGGTGCTCTGAACGGCCTTCGACACCGAAGTTTCGGCCTGCATCTTCTGCGCCATGTCGTTGTAATAGCTCAGGTCTTTGAGGGCGTTGGCCATGGAAAAACGCAGGCCTGTCGGGTCACTTGAGAGCAAAGCGGGTTTGAGCCGTTCCAAAGCTGCGCCCCAGCCACCGCCCATGGCCAGCACATCCACGAAAGTTTGTGTGTCCACCCCGGAGCGCTGCGCACAGGCTGCGGCCTCGGCCAGCAGCGTTACGGTGCCCAGCGACACGTAGTTGTGCAAAAGCTTCATGCGGTGGCCGGAGCCGATGGGTCCGGTGTGCACGATGTTTTCTGCAAAGCAGGCCAGGATGGGGCGGCAGCGTTCAAACAGCGCGGCATCACCTCCCACCAGCAAGTTCAGTCGCCCCTCGGCCGCCTCTTTGGGCGTGCGGGTCATGGGCGAGTCCAGGAATTGCCCGCCTTGGGCAATGACCAGCGCTGCAACTTTCTCGGTGGAAGCGGGCTCGGCGGTTGAGCAGTCGATGACGGTGGTTCCCCGACGTAGACCTTGCAATACGCCGTCATCTCCCATCAGCACGGCTTCGACTTGAGGTGTACCTGTGACGCACAGGATGATCACATCGGACTGCGACGCCAAGACTTGCGCAGAGGTGCAGATCTGCGCACCAGCAGCCCGCAGGGCATCGAGTGGCTGGTTGCCCGCATGTTCAAGGACGGTGAGGTGATGGCCGTGCTTGAGCAGGTTGCTGGCGATGCCGTGGCCCATCAACCCGATGCCGATCATGCCGATGTGGGTCATGCTTGTTCCTGTCGGTGAATAAGTGATGGACTGTATCCATCCTGGCTCAAAAAAGGAGTCTCGGGTTTGACTTGGTCAAGAGAACAAAAACAAAGTGTTCATGCCCGGCTACCGCAGCATAAAATCCTGGCCATCAGCCAGCCAAGCTGGCGACCGTGCCAACCAGACCTGACACAAGCGAGCCTTTACAAATTCTGAATACGATCAATGTGGCGATAAGGCAGGTCTTTAAAATGGACACGGTTACTTAGCGCACTGTTGCCGATGACCCTCCAAACTTCCGATGTTTCCCCAGCTGATGCGGCGGTTCGCCGTCCTTGGCACCCCTTGAGTCTATTGCTGGTGTTGGCCTTGTGGCTGACGACCTTGGGCAACCTGCCCCTTTGGCGGGCCCTGTGGGCTGTCACGGACCACCACAGCTTGCGCACCTGGCTTGGCCTGGTGGCGATGGTGCTGATCGTGCTGTCGGCCACGACCGTGCTGTTGAGCCTGTTGGTTTGGCCCGGCTGGCGCAAGCCAGCAGGCGTATTGCTGCTGTTGATGGTGGCAGCCAACAGCTATTTCATGCAGACCTATGGTGTCGTGATCGATCCCACCATGATGGCCAACACTTTGCAGACCGATGTGCGTGAGGTGCGCGACTTGTTGTCGTGGTCCATGCTGGCTGTGCTGGCCTTGGGCGTGGGTCTACCCGGCTGGTGGTGGTGGCGGCAGCCCGTGCAAAAGCTCCCTGTCAGGCGCTTGTTGGGGCGTCAGCTGGGTTTGGCTGTTTTGGCGCTGCTGCTCATGCTGGTGGTGGTCTGGGCTTCGTTCCAGGAATTTTCCTCCACCATGCGCAATCACAAATCCTTGCGCTACATGGTCAATCCCATCAACACTGTTTACGCCGGCGCGCGTTTGTTGGCAGGACAGACTGCGCAGGCCCAGTTGCCCTTGCAGCGCATCGGTGAAGATGCTGCCATGATGCGGTCTGCTGGGGCAGCCCTGCCCACGCCTTTGATCGTGTTGGTCGTGGGTGAGACCGTGCGTGCGGCCAATTTCGGACTGGCCGGTTATGCGCGTGACACCACGCCACAGCTGAGACAGCTGCAGGACCGCGGAGAGTTGGCTTACTTCACCGATGTGAGCTCTTGCGGCACCAACACCCAGGTTTCGGTACCTTGCATGTTTTCTCATCTGGGGCGCGAGGCTTACACCAAGAACAACACCCCTCATGAAAATCTGCTGGATATTTTGCAACGCGCGGGCATGCAAGTGCTGTGGCTGGACAATCAATCGGGCTGCAAGGGGGTGTGTGACCGGGTGGCGAGCGCCAGTACCCTGGAATTGAAAGATCCGACGTTTTGCCCAGGTGGTGAATGTTTTGATGGAATCATGTTGCGGGTGTTGCCTGAACGCTTGGCTCAGCTGGAAAAAGCCAATGGCGCAGGCAAGGTCTCAACAGGAACGGTGGTGGTGTTGCATCAGATGGGCAATCACGGCCCGGCCTATTACAAGCGCACACCCGCTGATATGAAGGTCTATGAACCGGAATGCCGCAGCAACATGTTGCAGGATTGTCCAGTTGAGCACATCGTCAACACTTACGACAATGCGGTGCACTACACCGATCATTTGCTGGGTGAAACCGTGCGCTGGCTCAAGACTCAACCACGCCCAACAGCCATGCTGTACGTCTCCGATCATGGCGAATCGCTGGGTGAAAAGGGCTTGTACCTGCACGGCATGCCTTACATGATGGCGCCGAAGGAACAAACCCATGTGCCCATGGCACTGTGGCTTTCTAAACCCATGCAGTTGCAGTTAGGCTGGGATGCCACCTGCTGGAAAAAACAAGTGGCCAACGCTGTCTCGCACGACCATCTGTTTCATTCCGTCTTGACATTGGCGCAGGTCAAGACCCGCTGGCAGCAACCCGAGTTGGATGTTTTCGCTGCCTGCTCTGTCCGCTCGCCGTAAGGCACGTCTATCAAGCCACCCACCAACGCCACAAGGCCGACAGCCACACCCCGCCACACAGCAACAAGCTGAGCAACACGGCCGCGCTGGCCGTGTCCTTGGCCCGCTTGGACAGCGCATGCCACTCGGGGCCGACGCGGTCAATGCAGGACTCCATGGCGGTGTTGAGCAGTTCCACCACCAGCACCATCACCACCACAGCGATCAGCATCACCACCTCGGCCCAGTTTTGGCCCAGCCACCAGGCCCCCGGCAAGACCAGTGCCGCCAAAATGGCCTCTTGCCGAAAAGCCGGTTCGTACCATCCGGCTCGCAGACCCTCGAGAGAATTAAAAAAGGCATGCCATACACGAGACAGTCCTTGGCGCTTGGGGGAAACAGTGTTTTTGTCCATCATGGGAATCGTGAGAGATTTTGAATCTGCAGCATACCGACGCCATGTTAACGGTGCCTTACCCGTTGCAGCCAAGACTCGCCTCAACCCGCCTTGACAAACTCCCGTGTCAGTGTGACCACCACCGGACCGAGCAGGACGGTGAGCAGCGACGGGAAAACACAAAAAATCAAAGGAATCAGCAGTTTGACCGGCAGTTTGGCCGCAGCCTCTTCGGCGCGCAAGCGGCGTTGGGTTCGCAAAGTGTCGGCATAGACGGCCAGCGATTCGGAGACGCTGGTGCCGAAACGGTCGGCCTGAATCAGCATGGACACCAGGGCGTCGATGTCTCTGAGACCGACACGTTGTGACAGATTGCGCAGTGCCTCGGCCCGTGACGAGCCAGCTCGCAGGGCCAGCCCGGTGAGGGCGAATTCTTCGGACAGCACTGGGCGGGCGTGACGCATTTCGCGGCCTACCCGTTCTATGGCCGCGTCCAGTCCCAAACCAGCCTGCAAGCACAGGCGCAGCAAGTCCAGCGCATCTGGAAAGGATTGCAGCAAGGTCAACTGCCTGCGCTGGATGCGCAGTTTGAGCACCATATCGGGCACGTAATAACCCAGCGCTGCGGCAGCGATGACGAGTGCCAGGCGAGCCACAGGGCTAGCCGGGAAGGCCTGCGTGCTCAGCGCGACCCAGGTCATGGTGGGCAGCAGCAAGGTGAGCAGCGTCTTGCAAGTGAAATAGATTTGCAGCGCCAGCGGGGAACGCCAGCCCGCGTGCGCAAAGCGCAGGCGCAGCGCATGGGGTGCATCCCCTTCACCGCCAGACAGTCCAGCCGTCCATGGACTGAGCCACAACAAAGCCGACAACAAATGGGCATGGAGTCGTTGCCAAGCTGTGACGTCTCGCGTCCCTAAAGGATTCTGGGTGCCCAGTCGGGCCAGGCGATCTCGGCCAGGGTTGGGCAACCATGGGCTGAGCATGGCCAGCGCCAGCGTCGTGAACAGCGCAAAGACGAGGGCGGCAAAAATCAGAGAGGCAAGGGACATGGTGAACAAATCTTGTTGGAATAAAGG
>CANHUM010000091.1 GCA_947463845.1 Comamonadaceae bacterium | reverse complement strand
GGCAGCCGCATGGACGAAGTGATCTTTGAAGAGTTCAAGGGAACCGGTAACTGCGAAATTCACCTTGAGCGCCGTTTGTATGAAAAACGCGTCTTCCCGGCCATCAACCTGAACCGCAGCGGCACCCGCCGTGAAGAAATGCTGTTACAGCCTGAAGTACTGCAAAAGACCCGTATCCTGCGTCAATTCATGTACAACATGGATGAGATCGAAGCGATGGAAATGGTCTTGAAAAGCATGAAAGCCACCAAGAACAACTCTGAGTTCTTCGAAATGATGCGACGCGGCGGCTGATGCCCTATAATCAGCAGGTTTTGCGGAAAGTGCTCTCAGATAGGCTGCTGAGTGGCTACCGTACTGAAAAAAAGGATTACCCCATGAAAGACGGCATTCACCCCAACTACCGTGAAATTTGCTTCCAGGACATGTCCAATGGTTTCAAGTTCGTGACCCGCTCATGCGCCAACACCAAGGAAATGATCACCATGGAAGACGGCCGCGAGCTGCCTCTTTACAAGCTGGATACCACCAGCGAGTCGCACCCCTTCTATACGGGCACTCAAAAGTCGGTTGACAACATGGGTGGTCGCGTAGAGAAATTCCGCAACCGCTTCGGCAAGACCACTGTCGCCAAGTAATTCACCCTGTGGTGTCTCCCAAAGGGCAGGCCGGGCAACCGGCCTGCCCTTTTTGCATGGTTGTGTGCCTTTGCACCTCGTGATCTCACCCATTCATTTTCTAAAATAACCCGATCACCCACTGACCCGATCCACCCGACTGCTGCCTCGATTGTGAACCCTACCACTCCTGCCATCGTTGCTCAAAGTGCTGTTCGGCGACTGCCTCGACTGGCCTTGCTGCTGTTGTGTACGGCCTACGTATTGCCGGGTTTTTGGGGGCGTGAGCCTTGGAAATCCCAAGACCTGGAAGCCCTGGGTTTCATGCTGCAACTGGCACAACCGGCTGTGGGTGAGGTTGCCAATTGGTTCCGACCCACCCTGTTAGGACAACACGATCCCCAATTGGCGTTGCTCCCGTACTGGCTGGGTGCGGTTTTATTGAATTGGGCGCCCTCCGGCTGGGAAGATGTTTATGCCCGGCTACCGTTCATGGCGATGCTGGCTTTGACACTGGCCGCCACCTGGTATGCCGTTTATGCATTGGCGCGCCATCCCGCAGCCCAGCCTGTGACTTTTGCATTTGGTGGCGAAGCCAAGCCTGCAGACTATGCCCGCGCACTGGCTGACGGCGGCTTGTTGGCCTTGCTGGCCTGCCTTGGCCTGGCCCGGTTGGCACACGAAGCCACGCCTGCTTTGAGTCAGTTGTGTTTTGCCTCCCTGATTTTTGCCGGACTGTCGACCATGCCCAGATGGCGTTTGCACAGCGGCATCGCCATCGGCGCGGGCATGTTGGGCCTCACCTTGTCAGGTGCACCCAGTGTTGCAATGTGGCTGGGTCTGGGCGGCGCCATCTTGAAAGCGGTTGGCCAAAGCGACCCCGCACAAGCTCGCCTGCGCATCCTGGATCTGAGCTTACTGGCATTGATGTGCCTGCTGTGTATGACCACAGCCGGTTACCTGGATCTGTGGCGCTGGCGTGTCCAGTACCACACCCTGTTGGACCTGGATGCTTTGGCCAAACTCATGCTCTGGTTCACATGGCCCGCATGGCCCTTGGCTGCATGGTCTTTGTGGCGGTGGCGCTCTCAACTGTCACGCGCCTGGCGCTTTCCTCACTTGGCATTGCCTTTGTGGTTCATCACGGTCACCACGGCAACCACCTGGCTGACCGGCATGTCAGACACAGCTCTCTTGCTGGCCTTGCCCGGCATTGCCGCTTTGGCAGCCTTTGCATTGCCCACTTTGAAACGCAGCTTGAGTGCTTTCATTGACTGGTTCACACTCTTGTTTTTCAGTTTTTGCGCGCTGACCATTTGGGTCATCTGGATCGCCATGCAAACAGGCTTCCCAGCCAAGCCTGCAGCCAATGTCGCCAAACTCGCGCCCGGATTTTTACCAGAATTTTCCGTCCTGACTTTCGCGATCGCCTTGACGGCGACGCTGGCATGGGCCTGGTTGGTCAAGTGGCGCATTGGCCGCCATCGATCCGCCATATGGAAAAGCATGGTCCTGCCTGCTGCGGGTGCTGTGCTGTGCTGGCTGCTGCTGATGAGCTTGTGGCTGCCCTTGCTCAACCACGCCCGCAGTTTCGGCCCCATGGTTCAAAAACTGCAGATGGTCACAGGGACATCCGCATGCCTGCAATACGCGGGCATCACCAAAGCACAAGGCGCAGCGCTTTTGTTCCATGCCAAAGTTCGACTGACCGCCGCTCAAGCACCCAGCCAAGACTGCCCCTGGCTGGTCATGGACGCACGAAATTTGCCACTTCTGGAAGAAAAGATCGCCGCCTTGGGTTGGACCCAAACCGCGAAAGCCCATCGGCTCGGGGATCGCAACGAAAGCCTGTTGATTTTTCGTCCACACCCTACCGCCCTCATCAAGCCCCCCAGCTCAGCCGCCCAAGCTGGCGACTGAGCCATGTCCGAATTACGCACCATCAGCCGCCATGCCGGTACCGTTTTGGTGGGGCAACTGGCCATCATGTCCTTTGGTGTCGCTGACACCATCATTGCTGGTCGTCATAGCCCCCACGCGCTGGCAGTGATGTCTTTGGCTTCATCCATTTACATCAGTATTTATGTAGCGCTCAACGGCATGCTGCAGGCCTTGTTACCCGTTTGGGCAGAATTGCACGGCGGCAATCGACACGCTGAGTTGGGTCGTTCCGTGCGTCAGTCTCTCTACATCGCTGCGGCAGCAGCAGCCGTCGGCATAGCGGGCTTGTTGTTTCCAGACCCCTGGCTGTCCTGGACCCAGGTGCCCGCCGAGTTGTGGCCCGATGTTCGCGCCTATTTGCGCGTACTGGCTCTGGCGCTGGTGCCCTCTTTGCTCTTTCGCATGTACAGCACACTCAACCAGAGTCTGGGCTATCCGCGCTTGGTGACTTGGTTGCAAGCCGGTGCCCTGCTTGTGAAGATTCCCTTGTCTGTCGTATGGACCTTTGGTGCGTTCGACCTGCAAGGCATGGGCGTGGTGGGCTGTGCCTGGGCAACCCTGGTGGTCAACACACTCATGATGCTGATCGGCTTGTGGCTGCTGAAAACCCAAGACATCTACCGCGCCTATCGGCTGTGGCAACGTCCAGAAAAAGCCCAATGGCCAGTTTTGAGACAGTATTTGCGATTGGGCATACCTGCAGGACTCTCCATCATGGTGGAAGTGACCTCCTTCACCTTGATGGCTTTGTTCATTGCGCGCCTGGGATCGGTCGCATCGGCCAGCCATCAAATTGCCGCGAGCATGGCGGCCGTGCTTTACATGGTGCCACTCGCACTGGGCATTGCCAGCAGCGCTCGCACAGGCTTCTGGCTTGGCGCAGGTGACTCAGACCGTGCAAGGCAAGCCGCCAGCATGGGCATAGGCTTGGCCATCAGTGCCGCACTGGTTTGTGCCTCTGTCTTGCTGCTCGGCCGTGAACGCATTGCACACGCCTTCACCAATGACCCCTTGGTGGCACAGGCTGCCGCCGTGTGGCTGGGCTGGGTCGCCCTTTACCATGTGGCCGATGCCGTGCAGGCCGTTTGTGCATTTTTGCTGCGCTGCTACCGCATCACCATCGCGCCCTTGCTCATTTACACCGCTTTTTTATGGGGACTGGGTCTGTATGGCGGTTATCTGTGGGCTTACGACACCTCAGCCCTGAACGGGCTGATGAACTGGGCGGCTCGCCCTTCGGTTGACGCCTTTTGGATCAGCAGCAGCCTGGCCCTGATCGCGGTGTCACTGATGTTTGGGGCCCTGTTGTGGCGGGTCATCTCTGGCCGAAACCCCACTGCAAAGGTGCACTGAGCACCAGCAGCTCAGGCCTCGACAGGGGCATTCGCCACAACACATCGACTCATCGGCAGTACCAGCATGAATGTTGAGCCCTGCCCGACTTGGCTCTCTATGCGCAATTCACCACCATGTCGCTGCGCCACATGCTTGGTAATGGCCAAGCCAAGCCCCGTTCCACCAGTCTCCCGCGACCGACTGCGATCAACGCGATAAAAGCGCTCGGACAAACGGGGCAAATGTTCAGGCGCGATACCCGGACCCGTATCGGTCACAGCAAAGATGCAGGAGTCAGATTGCCGCCACCAACGGGCATGAATTTTCCCACCCAATGGCGTGTAACGGACAGCATTGCTGACCAAGTTGGACACGGCGCTTTGCAACTCACTTCTTGACCCCAACAACGCCCAATCAGGCGATGGATCAAAAATGATTTCCTGCGTTTGCGTGGCATCAAGACCGGCCATCAAAGAAGACAAGGCGCGTGCATCTGATTCAATCTGCGACATGAGTTCAGGCAACAAAACCTGCTGGCTCATGCCAGGAGGCAAGCTGCCCTCCAGTTGTGAAAGCGTCAGCAAGTCAGCGACCAGATCCTGCATGCGCTGCGATTGCACAGCCATCAAGTCCAGATAACGTATACGCTCCTGCTGATCGAGCGGGAGTGTTTGCAAAGTTTCCACAAACCCACTGAGGACCGTCAGGGGCGTTCTGATTTCGTGAGAGACATTCGCCACAAAATCACGGCGCATGGCCTCGGCCTGAGCGACAGCGGTAATGTCCCGCGTCAACAACAATGAGCGGCCCTCGCCATAGGCATGCAACTGGACAGACAACTTCTGCGAACTCACCGCAGAACTGGAGCGTCCTTCAATCACGGCCTCGGAAGCATGGTCAGACTGAGAAAAATAGCGGGCAAATACCGGATCTCTGACCAAATGGACCACGTGCTGCATGCGGTCCTTGACAGCATCCAGCCCCAAATGCGCCGCTGCCGTGTCGTTGCACCACTCAATCCGGGCTTCTCCGTCGAGCAAAATGACCCCATTCGGTGAAGCCTGAATGGCCAGCAAAAAATCTTGCAGCCTTTTTTCATGGACTGCCGCCAATTTTTCTTGCTGTTTCAACATGCGCTGAACACGCAAAGACATTTCGCGCCAAACGCCTTGCCACGGCGGATCCAAGCGCAAACTGGGCGCACTCAGCCAGCGATCAAAACGGTCAACTCGCCATGCCAAGACCAGGGCATAGATACAAACCGCCAACAATGCGGCCACCGCGGCGCCTAAAGCCCCTCCCACATACCAGCCAGGCAGGCCGGCCAACCCCATTAAAAAAAGCAATTCAAAAACTGGAAAAACCATAAACCGCTGGATTTCAATCGGATGGACTGGCGGTGAAACGGTAACCGGCCCCACGCACTGTTTCGATCATGTGACCTGCTTCTCCCAACGAGTCGCGCAGTCGCTTGACATGCACATCGACAGTGCGCTCTTCAATGTAAACGTGATCGCCCCAAACCTTGTCCAGCAATGTGCCCCGGCTGTGGACACGCTCAGGGTGGCGCATCAGGTAATGCAAGAGCTTGAACTCGGTTGGGCCGATTTTCAATGGCTTGTCTCCAAGATTGACTCGGTGGGTGTCCGCGTCCAGCAGCAACTGACCCAACCTGACTGAACCACCAGAAGCCTCTGGCACACGACGACGCAACACGGCCCGGATGCGGGCCAAAAGCTCACGCGGCGAAAAAGGTTTGACGATGTAGTCGTCGGCACCGGCATCCAGGCCAGCCACACGATCAGCCTCATCGCCACGTGCCGTCAACATCAGGATGGGAATCGCCTTGCTGCGAGACGCTGATCGCCAGCGTTTGGCCAATGTCAAACCGCTTTCTCCGGGCAACATCCAGTCCAACAAAATCACGTCAGGCAAAACTTCATCCAACTCACGCTGGGCAGTTTCCGCATCGATGGCCCAAATGGGTTGAAAGCCGTTGTGTCGCAAATTGACAGCAATCAACTCGGCAATGGATGCCTCGTCTTCAACAATCAAAATACGAGGAACAGATTTCATTGCACCGCTTTTTCAATCTCGGTCAGGGCGGTGTGGCGCACATCTGCACCCTTGACCACATAGATCACAAACTCGGCGATGTTCTTGGCGTGATCGCCAATGCGCTCGATGGCCTTGGCCACAAACAACAGGTCCAGACTGGCCGAAATCGTGCGTGGATCTTCCATCATGTAGGTGACCAGCTTGCGCATGAAACCATTGAATTCGGCATCGATCAAGTCGTCTTCTTTGAGGATGACCAGCGCGGTGCTCACATCCAGACGGGCAAAGGCATCCAGGGCTTTGCGCAGCAAACCAGTGGCCAGATCGGCCGCCACCCGCAGCTCCGAGGCTGGCAAATTCCGTGGGCTGCCCTGCTCCAGGATCAGCTTGACCATGCGGGCGATGCGGTCGGCCTCGTCCCCCGCACGCTCGAGGTTGCCGGTGATTTTGGAAATGGCCATCAGCAAGCGCAGATCACGGGCTGTGGGCTGGCGACGGGCGATGATGGATGCCAGTTCCGCGTCAATTTCAACCTCCAAGGAGTTGACTTGCTTTTCAGTGGCCACCACCTGGTCCGCCACTTCAGAGCTGAACTGCGCCAAGGCGTAAACAGCTTGACGTGTTTGAGATTCAACCAAACCACCGAGTTCGAGAACGCGGGATGAAACGCCAGTGAGTTCGGCGTCGAATTGACTTGAAATGTGCTTGTCCATGAGGGTCTCCTGATCAGCCGAAACGGCCGGTAATGTAGTCTTCGGTTTCCTGGCGGACGGGCTTCATGAAAATCTGCTCGGTCTCGCCAAATTCAATCAATTCGCCCAGATACATATAGGCCGTGAAGTCCGAGACCCTGGCCGCCTGCTGCATATTGTGGGTAACGATGGCCACTGTGTAGTCTTTCTTCAACTCGCTCACCAGCTCTTC